>JBPEXK010000001.1:0-1213 GCA_052031745.1 Marinobacter sp.
CGGGCTGCTGCGGCCCTTAGTCGGCAAAGAGGTGGTCGGTCCGCACGATCTCCCGTGCCGTGTCGTCGGAAAGGCTTAGGAAGCGGCTGAGCGCCGCGGCATTGCTGTCCTCGTCGCCCGACTCGCGCAGGCAGTCGTAATGGGCGAATTGCGCATCGCGGATCAGGTCGCTTTCGTGCTGCATGTCGGCCCGGATCGTCGGCAGCAGCCGGGTCAAGGTTTCCTGCGAAGTCTGGTCCCCGGCGAGGCCGCTGCGCATGGCGTGGCCGGTCAGGTAGTCGTCCGTCAACTGGCATTCGATTTCGAGCATGCGGGTGACCGAACGGTCCGCGGCGAAGTCGTTCAGCAGGTCGAGGTTCGCTGGGTCCATGCAGACGATCAGCCGGTCGGTCTCGTAATAGTCGAACAGCATCCGCATCAGGGCGCGCCGGTGCCGGGTGCGTTTCTCCAGCGAGGACTGGATGCCGCCGAGGTCGGGCAGGGGGGTGGCCTCTTCGTTGAAGAGATAGTCGATCGCCGGCAGGTTGGTCATCTGCCGGATGCGTGCCAGAAGGCGTTTGGCCACCTCCCATTTCTTGCAGATCACGATCAGCAACTCGCGCTCGCGGCCCAGCGTGGATTCCGTCTCCCAGAAACGTGTGGCGAAACGGCGCCCGATCCGGCCGCGGCCGGTCAGAAACTCGAAGAGGTTGCGCCCCTCGTTGCTGATCTGGAATTGCACGCCGCGGGCGGCATAGAGCAATCCCAGACGGCGCTTGAGGTCCTGCGCTTCGGGGCTGATCTTGCGCGCGAAGAGGTAGTTCTGGCTCAGCAACAGGTCGTAGTGGTCGTTGTAGAAGGTCACCGGCATGCCATAGTCGGTGAACATCAGGAAGGTCAGGCTGCGGCTCGAGATTTCAGCCTCAGGCACGAGGTGGCGCACGAGGGTCTGGAAGAACGTCTCGTCCGGAATCCAGGTGCTGCGGAAGAACCGTACCACGTCGCGGCGTTTGTCGATGAATTCCAGCAGGAAT
Source organism: Marinobacter sp. (assembly GCA_052031745.1). GTDB lineage: Bacteria > Pseudomonadota > Gammaproteobacteria > Pseudomonadales > Oleiphilaceae > Marinobacter. Next base: position 1,014 of record JBPEXK010000001.1, read on the forward strand.
TCGATGGTGCGGCGGCGCAGGCACCACCATTGGCTACCGATCTGGATCTGTAAATCGTTTGGGATCGCGCGGGTCAGGCCAAGGCGCCTTTGTACTTCGTACATCGCGTAGAACCGCTTGCGCTGCGTGCGTTCGTTGAACCAATGGCGGTAGATCAGCCGCTCTTCCCTCCAGCCGGTCTTGATCCAGTCGCTGGTGAA
>JBPEXK010000008.1:0-5348 GCA_052031745.1 Marinobacter sp.
GTCCAGTGCTCCTTACCCAGATTGTGCAGGGTGTAGGGAATCTCCAGCTCGCACAGACGCTCGCGTACCAACCGTGAGAATGGGCTGCCCTCAAAACTCCACAGGTGCAGCGGTTGTTCCGGTCGGCGCCCTGGCGTCGCCCGCAAGCCCCGGAGCGCGCTGACCGCCGAGGCCACAGAACCGAGCGCCGGCTGCCAGGGTTTGCCCTGGTAAAACTTGGGGACCGAGCGACCGGCGTACTCACGGAACAGATAGGTAATGATGTCGGCGGATTCGTACATTACGGTGTCGGTGTTCTTGTCCACCAGCAACGGAAACTGCTGCTTGCCGCCGATGTCCGCGGCCTCGGACCGAAAGTGTTGACCGCCCCTGGGACACGGACGGATCTCCACATCGAGATGGAGAGCGGTAAGCGCCTCACGCACCCGGCGACAGAAAGGACAGGCCTCCATGTCGTAGAGAATGATTGGCTGCTCCGGCTGGACACAGGGCTTAACCACCATACAGCCGCGCCAGGCTGACAGGGACGAGGTGGTGAGTGAGCCGAGCACGTTAACGTTGTGAACAAGCGAGTTGGGCATAGCTAAAACCTTTGTTTGTTGATTCTCTTCTACCACGCTGGGAAACCCCTGGCTATCGACACCGCATTTCCCAAACCGTTCGAAACGGCCATCTGCAAGCCCATGATTCGAAAGGGCACTTACAGGAAGTCACAAAACATCAATACAAACAATGACTCTACTGCCAATTTTTAACGTCATGTATAGCTTTTCTGCATAGTACGGACGGCGAAGATGGGCTATTGTTGAAACATAAGAATCTCTCGAACATTTTCAGGGTTATCCGGGTATGCAACGCGCTTTTGGGGCAAAACAGAAGGGCTCAGCTCTCAAACATTCGTTGATCGCCGCAGCCTCCACGATAGCGCTGCTCACCAGCCCTGCTCTGCTGGCCCTGGATAACGACGACGGCGACTTCTCCCCCAACCGGGTCTGGAGCAACCAGATGCGGGACTACGCCGAAAAATCCCTGGATGATAAGAACGCCCTAAGCGTTGCCGCCATTCCCCTGAATGGCCCCGGCATCGCCCAGTACATCAATGCCGACGAGCTGATGAGCCCGGGCTCGATCATGAAACTGGTGACCACCTACGCGGCCTTGGAAATCCTCGGCCCCACTCACCATTGGGATACCGACTTCCTGACCGACGGCGACATGGTCGGCGACACCCTGGACGGCAACCTCTACGTGCGCTTTGGCGGCGACCCCAAGCTCACCATTGAGCGACTCTGGGGCACCCTGCGGGAACTCCGCGCCATGGGCATCACCACCATCAATGGCGACCTGGTTCTGGACGGTGGTTATTTCCGCATCGACGGCGGTTTCCCGCAGTTCGACGACAATGGCGACAACCCCCACGCCCCCTTCCTGGTGGAGCCGTCACCGTTTCTGACCAACCTGAACCTGTTGCACTTCCAGGTCCGTGCCGATGAGCGTGGCACCCAGGCCTGGAGTGTACCGGCGTTGACCGAGGTGGCGATCGATAACCGGGTGACCGCGGCCGCAGAAGGCCCATGCCCGAGCCGACGCAACTTCGACTGGGAGCCGATTTATCATGACGACAACCGGGTAACCGTCCGGGTCACCGGCTCCCTGCCCCAGGGCTGTCGCACCACCAGTTACCTGTCACTGATGCCCCATGAGCAATACAGCGCCGCCCTGATCCGTTCGATCCTTGCGGAAACCGGCGTGACCGTTACTGGCGCCAACAGCACCGGACAGACCCCGGAGGATGCGCGCCTGGTGATGAAAACTACCTCGCCGGATCTGGTGGCGATGGTACGTGACATCAACAAGTGGAGCAGCAACGTCATGGCGCGCCAGATGTTGCTGACCATCGGCGCCGAAAACCGGCGCGATGACGACGATGACGATCGGGTCGCCGGTATCCGGGTGATCTACGAATGGCTGGAAGCCAAAGGCATCAACACCAATGGCATGGTGATTGATAACGGCGCGGGCCTGAGCCGGCACGGCCGGATTACCGCCCGCCAGGGTGCCCAGCTGTTGCAGCACGCCTGGAACAGCGACTTCTCCGCCGATCTGATGGCGTCCATGCCCATCATCGCGATGGACGGCACCATGGCCCGCCGTTTGCGCAACACCGGCATGGACGGCAGCGGCCGCATCAAGACCGGTTATCTGGAAAACGTGCGCTCCATCGCCGGATTCACCCGCGACGAACACAACACCACCTGGGCAGTGGTCGGCATGGTCAACAACGACCCGGCCTGGAACGGCCAAGCGGTACTGGATCGGGTGCTCTATTCCCTGCATTACCGGCCGCCCACTGGCACCGCGATTTCCCGGGCCGATTCCGGGTCTTCACCGGAAACCTCGATTCAATAAAAAAAGCCCCGGTTGAATCGGGGCTTTTTCGTGCTGATACCGCTGTTAAGGTCCTACGAAGTCATCCAGCAAAGTGACCGTGGCCACGCTGGCCATGCTCTCTTCCAGACGCGCCAGCGCAGTGTATACCCCACCGGCTGACAAGGTCAGGCTCGGGGATTTGTACAACTCTGTGGAGCCATCATCCGTGGTGATGAAAACCACATAGTCATCGGCGGCGACGCTCAGATACCCTGAAGAGGTGCCGTACTGGAAATCATCCAGCGCAGGTGACGCATTGCCGATCAGGGTGGCGCCAGCGCCACCGGCCGCGGTGGGAATCAGGAACACATCAACGCTCTGGGCTTCAACCGCACCGTGCAGCACCCGCAACCGGGCTTCAGTGACGATGCTTCGGTTGTCGTCGGTGAAGGCAAACAGATCCAGGCCATCGGCGAGTGTCCCGGCCGCAACCAAGGTCCGAAGATCACCATTGGCAAGGTCCAAGGTTTCGTCAATCACGGCGGTGCTGGTGTCACCCGCAGCGGTAATAGCCACCCGATTGGCGCCGGTGGCCAGTTCCACGTAATTACCGGTGGACGGGCTCGCCGGTACGGTTTCACCGAATGCGACCGGGCCGGCGGCCGGCGAGCCGTCCGGATCTTCATTGACGTAGATGTCCACGTCTGGTGTCGGAGTGGCGGAATTGTGCGCCGCACGAATGCCGACGCCGGTGCCTACATCCAGAATTTCAGAGGTGTCCGCCCCGTTTACCACCAACAGGCTGACCGGCGAGTCGCCGAATACCGTGTTGTCGACGGCACCAATCAACAGATCCGCGCCGGCTGTCAGGGGCACGGTACCACTGTCGTACACCACGGTATCGGTGCCGGTCGGGGTGACCCGAATCTGATAATCGCCCGCAGGCACTTCCAGCGGGCCGACGCTTTCCTGGAACGAGAAGGTGAATGTCGCTTCCGCCGGCAATGCATCGCCCGCGGCCGTCACAAATACATCCACCGGGCCGGCCGCTGCGGCCTCTGCATCCGGCGACAGGTGTGCCACCCGCAGCCGTACCGAAGAAGCCGAATCACGGCTGCCATCGTCCGCCAGAATCAGGGGCGCGATGGAGCTGTCGCCGACCTTGCCGACCGCAATTACATCGTAGTGGGTGTCGAATCGGAACGAGGCGTCGGCGTCGATGACGGTGGTGGTGTCGCCACCGGGTAGAATGCCATCAATGGCGATGCTGGAGGAGCCCGCCCTCGGGGAAAGCACCGCCGCCTGCTTGTAATCAGCTCCAGACACAATAGGGCTCGAGCTCAGGGTGCTTCCACTGCCGAACCGCACGTTTACCGGCGGCGCGTCGGAGGATGCGTGTACCACTCGAACGCTGGTGTCCTTTGAATCGCTGTCACTGTCGAAACAGCCGGCCAAGAGCAGGCTGCCGGCAGTCGCCAATAGGAAGGTGAATTTGGTGTTCATTGTCGTTGGTCCTCGAACGCTGAGGTCATATCCAATAATCGGTGGTTCGCATCTGCAGTAGTTGAAAACCTGAACTATGCATCACACCAATCTACGGCCTCGCCAACGAAACGGTTTGACATTTTTTTACATTCTGGAGGCTCTCCTGTCGCCCGGCTCAGGACTCGAATCGGCGCAGAGTCAGGTCGGTCAATCGGCCGGCCAGCGGGGCAATGAAGGTTACCAGGGGAAAGGCTACCGCCCAGGCGACCAACCAGGCCGCCAACCAGCGCGTCGGGAAACCGGAATCCACGCCGGTATTCAGCAGGGTAATGACGCCCGACATCAGGAACGACATGATTCCCGACATGTAAATCCCGAACACCAGTTGGCGAACCCGGGCGGGCTTAAATTTCTGCATACAACCTCCTCTGGACGCTCCCAACCCGTTCGGGAACCGCATCTGAACAGCACGAAATACCGTACACTGACACAGAACGAGTGGCCCATACTATTAAGCTTATGGCGATAGTGTGGGCCAGCCATCGGAATGGGCAAACGGGTGCAACATGGCGCATCAAATCTCTCGAACCTTTCTAACTTCTGCTTCACATCGAAACCGGCTTCTCACGGTGATGCTCTGCACCGCCCTGCTGGTTCTGTCCGGGTGCAGCTCCACCAAGGTGGCGTACCGGTACGCCGACTGGGGTGTGGTCTGGTGGGTCGAGGATTACGTTACTCTGACCGACACGCAAAAATCTGTGCTGTACCAGGACCTGAACGAATTCCGGGCCTGGCACTGCGCGGCCGAACTGCCGAGGTACCGCCAATGGCTGGATGCAGTCGCCGACGATGTGGCTCAGCGGAACCTCACCCCGACGACTCTGACCGCACACCAGCAACAACTTCAGGACTTCTTCTCGCCGATGCTGGACCGCACCGTTCCGATTGCCACTCGCCTGCTCGCCAGCCTGTCCGACGCCCAGGTTCGGGAACTGGCCGACAACATGGCGGAGAAGCAAAAAGAGATGCGTGAGGAATACCTGGGCGAGGACCCAGCCGCCACCGCCGACGGCCGGGCGGAACGGTCCTCGGAGCGGCTGGAACGTTGGTTTGGCGATTTGAACGCCGATCAGCGCACCATTGTCAGCCGCTGGTCCGAGCAGCGGGACGGGCAGACCGAGATCTGGTTGCAGGGACGCCGAAACTGGCAGTTGGCGTTACTGGACGCGCTGGAGCGGCGCCGGGATCCGGGCTTCGCCGAAGAAGTGGAGCGACTGCTCAGGGAATCCGAGACCATCCGGGGCGAGCAATACAAGGCCATGATGGCCCGGAGCCGGAGCGCCCTCACCGATCTGATTTACGACATCGTCGCAGCCAGTGACTCCAGCCAACTGGCCCATCTGCAAGACCGGACCGTGGAGCTCAAGAGGGATTTTCAGGCCCTGACCTGTGCGCCGGGGCCTGAAATGGCAAACCGCTGACCGATTACACGG
>JBPEXK010000091.1:0-2372 GCA_052031745.1 Marinobacter sp.
CCGATGCGTTCGCACATCTTCGACCAGCTCAAGCGCCTGAAGACCAACCGGAAGATCAGCTTCTGGTACGGTGCCCGAAGCGTACGCGAAATGTTCTATGTGGAAGATTTCGACGGGCTGCAGGAAGAGAACGAGAACTTCGAGTGGCACGTGGCGCTGTCTGACGCCCTGCCGGAGGACAACTGGGAAGGCCCGACCGGCTTTATCCATAACGTCCTGTACGACAACTATCTGAAGGACCACCCGGCTCCGGAAGATTGTGAGTTCTACATGTGTGGGCCGCCCATCATGAACGCGTCCGTCATCAAGATGCTGAAAGATCTGGGTGTTGAGGACGAAAACATCATGCTGGATGACTTCGGGGGCTAAAACACTCTGATGACATCCCGCATGCTTCGACCCGTCAGGGTGGGTTTTGCCAGCGCCGTTTTGGCGCTGGCCGGGCTCGCCCTGGCGGGTTGTTCGTTTGAGCCCGAGGAAAATGTCTGGGAAATCTCCGGTCCGGTGTTCGGTACTCAGTACCACATCAACGTGGTAATGACCGACGACCAGGCCCGCCTGGAAGCCCTGGCAGAGGGGATCGAAGGGGAGTTGGAGATGGTGGATGCCGCCATGTCCACCTGGCGCGCCGATTCCGAACTGTCCCAGTTGAACCAGGCCGAGGACCAGTCGGAGTGGACCAGCCTGTCGCAGCCGCTGTTTGAGGTGATGCAGCGGGCCCAGGCCATTTCCGAGCTGACCGAAGGCGCGTTTGACGTCACCATTGGCCCGGTGGTCAACCTGTGGGGCTTTGGGCCCCAGGCCCGGCCAGAGCAGGTGCCGTCGGACCAGGAGCTGGCTCAGACTCTGGCCGCCACCGGCTACGATAAGCTGGAGCTGCGAGCGCAGCCGCCGGCGGTTCGGGCAGAGCCGCGCCAGTACATCGACCTCTCCGCCATCGCCAAGGGCTACGGGGTTGACGTGGTCGCCCGTTACCTCGAAAGTGAGGGCATTGAGGCGTATCTGGTGGAAATTGGCGGGGAAGTGCGGGTAAACGGCCGTAAACCCAATGGCGACGCCTGGCGTCTGGCCATTGAGCAGCCAACCTCTGAAGCCCGCGAGGTAAACCGGGTGGTGGCGCTGGACAGCCGCGCCATGGCCACCTCAGGCGATTATCGTAACTATTACGAATCGGAAGGGCAGCGGTTTTCCCATACCATAGATCCTGGTACCGGGCGCCCCATCGAGCACAATCTGGCTTCGGTGACGGTTATTGCCGACGATTGCATGTCGGCGGATGCCCTGGCCACCGGTTTCAACGTCATGGGCTTTGAACAGGCACAAGCCCTGGCCACCCGGGAGAACATCCCGGCCTATTTTATAGTTCGGACGGAAAACGGCTTCGAGACACACCAAACGCCGGCGTTTTCGTCTTACGTCACGCAGTAGAGACACATAGAGAGCAGTGTCGCTCATAAGGAGGGCAACATGGGTACCTTTCTTCTAGTTTTGTTCATCGTGGTCCTGCTGGTTGCGGCCATGTCCATCGGCGTGATCCTTGGTCGCAAGCCGATCAGCGGTACCTGTGGCGGCATTGGCGCGCTCGGTATCAGCCAGTCCTGTGACATCTGCGGTGGCAACACCCAGAAGTGCGAGGAAGAGCGCGAAGGCCAGGCAAAAGCACAGCCGGGCGCCAGCGCCGAGGCCCTCAGCTACGACGCCACCAAGGCCGACAAGCACTGACACATACCCAATAACAACGATCCAATTCTCACGACGTAGATAAGGAGTCACTGCGCGCATGGCAGAACATCATTACGACGTCGTCGTTATCGGCGCCGGGCCTTCCGGTGAAGGCGCGGCGATGAATGCGACGAAGCACGGTAAGCGTGTCGCGATCATCGAAGACAAGGCCACCGTTGGCGGTAACTGCACCCACTGGGGCACCATCCCGTCCAAGGCCCTGCGTCACTCGGTGAAGCAGATCATCACGTTCAACACCAACCAGATGTTCCGCGATATCGGTGAGCCGCGCTGGTTCTCCTTCCCCCGGGTGCTGCAGAATGCCCAGAAGGTAATCGGCAAGCAGGTGAAGCTGAGAACCCAGTTCTACGCCCGCAACCGGGTCGACCTGATCAACGGCCGCGCCTCCTTCGTCGACAAGAACCGCCTGGAAATCCGTGGCAGCAAGGTGGTGGAGCACATCCACTTCAAGCAGGCGATCATCGCCACCGGCTCACGGCCGTACCTGCCGCCCGATGTGGATTTCCGCCACCACCGAATCTACAACTCCGACACCATCCTGAACCTGTCGCACACCCCGCGCACGCTGATCATCTACGGCGCCGGCGTTATCGGCTCCGAGTACGCCTCGATCTTTGCCGGCCTGGGTG
>JBPEXK010000092.1:0-1953 GCA_052031745.1 Marinobacter sp.
TGGCTCAGGTAGGGGGCGACGATGTCGGAGTGCACCATCACGTTGGTGGACAGTGCACCGAAGCCCATGCGCGCCAGCTCCTCGCCGACGACCACGGAGTACTGGAACGGGGCGCCGCAGCCACCCATTTCCTCCGGTACGTCGACGCAGAGCATGCCGGCGTTGCCCAGGGTGTTCCAAAGCTCGCGCGGAACCAGGCCGGACTTTTCCCAGGCTTCGTAGTGGGGCTGCACCTCGGTCTCGAGGGCCTTGATAACCGAGTCCCGGAACAGGGCCAGTTCTTCTTGATCAATAGGGCTGGTCATTATTGTCTCCCGCCAAATAAGGCTGTTACTTCGGCGCCATGCGCAGGGCGCAGTCGAGGCGAATCACCTCGCCATTCAAAATCGGATTGCGAACCATCTGGTCCACCATCATTCCAAACTCTTCCGGCTTTCCCAGCCGCTTCGGGAACGGCAGGGTCGCCGCCAGGCTCTCCTGAACCTCGTCCGGCATGCCGGCCATCATCGGCGTCATGAACAGGCCCGGGGCGATGGTGTTCACACGAATACCCTCACGGGCCAGCTCGCGCGCAGACTGCAGAGTCAGGGACACCACGCCACCTTTTGAAGCACTGTAAGCGGCCTGGCCGATCTGGCCCTCGTAGGCGGCCACGGACGCGGTATTGATGATCACGCCGCGCTCGCCGTCGGCGTTGGGTTCGCGGGTGGCCATGTCGGCGGCGGCCAGGCGCAGGATGTTGAAGGTGCCGATCAGGTTGACCTGAATCACCTTGTTGAAGTTCTCCAGCGGCATTACACCGTCACGGCCCAGAATCTTGGCGGCCGGAGCGATACCGGCACAGCTCACCGCCACGCCACAGGGCCCGTGAGCGTCCCGGGCGGCCTTCAGCGCAGCTTCGGCGCTGTCTGGTGAGGTGACGTCGCAGTGCAGGAACAGACCACCGATGTCGGCCGCCACTTTCTCACCCTGCTCCTGGTTCACGTCCAGGATTGCCACCTTGCAACCGGCCGCAGCCAGCGCCCGCGCGGCGCCTTCGCCAAGACCGGAGGCACCACCTGTTACAATGGCCGCAACGTTTTTGAATTCCATTGTTCGCTCCTTTTGTTTTGAATCCCGATGGATCTCTTTACGCATGCCGATGGATGTTTTTGTACATTTGCCGGCTTCAAATACTTTACGTTTACGTAAACTTTATCTAACCTAGCTCTAAAAAGGAAATAGCCATGGTTAAAAAAGAAACATACAGCATCAGTGAACTCGCCAAAGAGTTCGACGTGACCACCCGGAGCATCCGGTTCTATGAGGATCAGGAGCTGCTGCGGCCTTCCCGTCGCGGGCAAACACGGATTTTCAGCTCCAAGGATCGGGTCCGGCTGAAGCTCATCCTGCGCGGCAAGCGCATGGGCTTTTCCCTGTCCGAGACCAAGGAACTGTTTGACCTGTGGGACGAGACCCTGAGCGGCAATGAAAAGCAGCTGCTGCTGATGCTGGAGACTCTGGGCCGCAAACGCGCGCAACTCGAGCAACAGAAGAACGACATCGCCATGGCCGAGATGGAAATGGATACCGCGGAAGCGAGATGCCGCGAAGCGCTGGCTGACCTGCAGAAGAGAAAGAAAGAGCAGCAGGCCCCGGCGAACGACGAACAAACAACCGAAGCCGAACAGAGGTAGACCGCAAGGCGCCCGCGTGCGGATGCCCTGCCCCTAGCTGTCCGGTTCAGCAAATTTGCCAGTAGAGATCACAAAAAGGTAACTAGCATGAAATCACAATACTCCGAGCTCAATTTCGGCCTTGGTGAAACCCTGGACATGCTGCGCGAGCAGATTAACGGCTTCGCGGCCTCGGAAATCGCACCGCGCGCGGAAGAGATCGACCGCAACAACGAGTTCCCCATGGACCTCTGGCGCAAAATGGGCGATATGGGCCTGCTGGGTATTACCGTCTCTG
>JBPEXK010000093.1:0-8729 GCA_052031745.1 Marinobacter sp.
ATACTGAATGTAATAGACCGGGTTTTCATTGGTCTGGGAGCGCGCCAGATCGATATCGAAGGTCAATTGGGAGTCCACGCGCCGAGCTGCCAGGAAGAACCGGGTGGCGTCCCGGCCGACTTCGTCGATCAGGTCCCGGACGGTAACGTAACTGCCGGCACGCTTGGAGATTTTTACCTCTTGGCCGGAGCGGGTCACCATCACCATCTGGTGCAACACATAGTCGGGCCAGCCCTCGGGAATGCCCGATTCCAGTGCCTGCAAACCGGCTCGAACCCGGGTCACGGTAGAGTGGTGGTCCGCGCCCTGTTCGTTGATGACGGTGGTGAAGCCGCGTTGCCACTTGTCCAGGTGATAGGCCACATCGGGAAGGAAGTAGGTGTAGCCACCGTCTTTCTTTCGCATCACCCGGTCTTTGTCATCGCCAAACTCAGTGGTTTTCAGCCACATGGCGCCGTCTTGTTCGTAGGTGTAGCCGTTCTCACGCAGCCGGTTTACGGTTGCTTCCACCTTGCCTTCTTCATACAGCGACGATTCCAGGAAATAGACGTCGAAGTGCACGCCGAACGCTTTCAGGTCCAGATCCTGTTCGCGACGTAGATAGGCCACGGCAAATTCGCGAATGGCATCCTGGTCCTCGGGGTCGGCCTTGGCGGTAACCTCGCGGTCATCGGCCGTTACCGTTTCACCAGCGAGGTAGGCGTTAGCGACATCGACGATGTAATCGCCCCGATAGCCGTCCGCCGGCCAACTGTCATCTTCCGGGGTCAGCCCTTTGACCCGGGATTGCACTGACAGGGCGAGGTTGTTGATCTGTGCGCCGGCGTCGTTGTAGTAGAACTCTCGGGTTACTGCGTAACCGTTGGCTTCGAGCAGACGGCACAGGCAGTCGCCGATGGCCGCGCCGCGACCATGGCCAACGTGCAGGGGGCCCGTCGGGTTCGCGGAGACGAACTCGACCTGAACACGCTCGCCTTTGCCGGTCTCGTTGCGACCGAAGCGTTCGGCTTGGCTCAAAATGGTCTCGACTACCTCGAAGGCGCTGGCCGTGCTCATGAAGAAATTGATGAACCCGGGGCCGGCAATCTCGACCTTCTCCACTGCGCTGCTTTCCGGCAGCTTTTCGACCAACGCTTCCGCCAGTTTTCGCGGCGGGCAGCCCGCGGCTTTCGCGGCGACCAAGGCGATGTTGCAGGCGTAGTCTCCGTGGGACTTGTCCTTGGTGTTGCCTACTTGCGGAGTGAATTCTTGATCACTCGGCAGTGTGCCTTCGGATTGCAGGGCGGCCAGCGCAGACTGGAGTAGATCGGAAACGGTCTCTTTCATGCTGTCGGATGACTCGGTTTACTGGAGAATTGGAGTTAGGGCAGGGAGCCCACTGAAAATAGGAGCCGTGTATTATCGCGGAAACTGGTGTTGCAAGCAAAGTGCGAGGTGTGGCCCCTAGCCTGTCTCCAGGGGATCTACGTCAATGGACCATTTGACGCCGCCCGGGAGTCTGTCCTGATCCAGTTGGTTGCAGATGCCCTTGAGCAGGAAGTTCAGGCGTTTTCGGTTGTCGCTGTTCAATACCAGTTGGGCTCGGTGCCGGTCGGCGCGGCGGGCAATCAAGGCGGGCAGAGGCCCCCAGATTTCCATTCCGGGCGCGTTGGTCATGGGCTTGATCGAGTCGAGCAGTTGCAGGCTCTGCTCCATGGTGTTGCCTTCGGCCCTGAAAATGGCCATGGCGCGAAAAGGCGGGAATTGGCCGGTCTGGCGTTCGGCCAGCAGCTGGTCCGCCATGTCCAGGTAGCGCCCCTGGCAGAGCGATTTCAGCAGGGGGTGATCGCTGTGGCAGGTCTGTACCAGGACCTGGCCCGGTGTCTGGCCTCGCCCGGCCCGACCGCTAACCTGGAGCAGAGTCTGGAGCAGCTGCTCCGGGGCCCTGAAATCGACGCTGAACAGGCCGCCGTCGGCATTGACCACCACGACCAAGGTGACGCCAGGAAAGTCGTGGCCCTTGGCCAGCATTTGCGTGCCCACCAGTACGCAGGGTTCGCCGGTATTCACGGTTTCCAGAATCTTTTGGATGCTGCCCTTGCGCTGGGTGCTGTCCCGGTCAACCCGAATGATGGGCGTTTCGGGAAAGCAGCTGGCCAGCACGTCCTCGGTTCTTTCCGTGCCCTGGCCAATCGGTTTGAAGGCCTCGCTTTGGCAGTTGGGGCAGTGGTCCGTTGCCGCGGTCTGGTAATCGCAGTGGTGGCAGCGCATGGCCCGGTCGCGCCGGTGATAGGTCAGGCGGGTGTCGCACCGGGGACACTCAACCATGTGGCCGCAGTCGAAACACATCATTACTGGGGCAAACCCTCGGCGATTCACGAAGACCAGTGCTTGCTGGCCACTTTCCAGCGTTTTTCGGATCGCATCCAGCGCCGGTTGGGACAGGCCTCCGTCCAAGGGGCGACTGCGAATATCCAGCAGCTTGATGCTCGGTGGCAGCGCGTTGCCGGCCCGTTCCTCCAGTCGCGTCAGCTGGTACTTGCCTTGTTGGGCGTTGTGGTAGGACTCAAGCGACGGGGTGGCAGAGCCGAGGATGACGGGGCAGTCATTCAGGTGGCCCCGATAGACCGCCATGTCGCGAGCGGAATAGCGAAAGCCCTCTCCCTGCTTGTAAGAGCTGTCGTGTTCTTCGTCGACGATGATGGTTTTCAGGTTGATAAAGGGCAGCAACACGGCCGACCGGGTGCCTATCAAAATGATCGGTTCGCCGTTGCGGATTTTCAGCCAGGTCGATAGCCGCTCGCTGTCATTCAGCGCCGAATGCCAGACCACGATGCGGTCGCCGAAATAGTGCCGAAAACGAGCCACTGTCTGGGGGGTCAGGTTTATCTCGGGCACCAACACCAGGGCCTGCTGGTTTGGCGCGAGGCCGGTTTTAAGGTAGTGCAGGTAGAGCTCGGTCTTCCCGCTGCCGGTAATTCCGTATAAAAGGAAGGAGGCAAAGCCATCCCTCGGATGGCTCAGGGAGCTGGCAGCTTTCGATTGGGCTGGAGATAACCTGGGCGCTTGCTGGTAGTCCTCTGCGTCCTGAGAAGTCGGTGGATCGATGGGCGAATTCGAGGGCTCAATCAAGGCCTTGTCTTCCAGCGCCTTGAGTTGGGACCGGGTGAATCCCGCCCGGGTGATTTCAGGCTCGGATGCCCCCTTCGGTGACTCCGCCAGCCAGGTTAGCAGGGCCTTCTGTTTATGGGCGTTTGAGGGCAGTGCGGAGGGCGAGCCGGTTGCTTTCCACCATAGTACCTCTTTCTCCCTTGCGGGCCTTCCTCGCCGCAGTGCCGGGGGGAGGGCGGTGAACAGGCACTCGCCCAGAGGGTGCTGGTAGTAGTCACTGGCCCAGCTCAGTAACCGGAAGGTTTCCGGGGGCAGCGCGGGCCAGTCCTCCAGCGCCCCGATGATTGGCTTGATGGTGATGCCCTCGGGCGGCTCGACGTTGGTTTCCACGACCAACCCGGTTGCGCGCTGTCGCCCGAACGGAATTTCCACGCGTTGTCCCGGCTCAAGAGATAATCCAGCAGGAATGCGATAATCGAACAGCCGTCGCAGGGGGCGGTTCAGAGCGATTCGGGCAATGGCTGGCACAAAGTGCTCCTGAGCGGGTCGGGGGTGACGGTAATTGCGTATCCTTGTTTTCCCGGTCGGCCGGTGCAAGCCGGGAATGGCGGCACTGAGTCTGGCCTAGCAGTGCTTGCCTGATGGTGGATTTACCAGTAAGATTCGCGGTCTGTTTTAGGCAGGGCATGATTGTGCCCCGTCTGCTCATTCGATTCAAACATGCGGTGCCCGGCGCCTGGATTCGAGAAATCCCGCGATTGGGTAGCGGCATGACCTAACGAGGTTCGCCATGAAAGAAGGTATTCATCCCAAGTACGAAGACATTACCGCCACTTGTTCCTGCGGTAACGTCGTAAAGACTCGTTCCACCATCGGACACGACCTGCAGCTGGACGTTTGCTCCCAGTGCCACCCGTTCTACACCGGCAAGCAGAAAGTCATGGACACCGGCGGTCGTATCGATCGGTTCCAGAAGCGGTTCGGTGGTCGTATTGCCGGCGGCAAGAAAGGCTGATTGCTACGGCACATCCGCAAGAAAGCGCCTTCGGGCGCTTTTTTTGTGCGCGTAGGGTTTTTGTGTAGATGGAAAGTACATACGCAATTAGCACTATTGACTGGTCGAAATTTGGCCGGTGAGCACTTGTCGTTTGAGGACGGCCGCGCCATAATGGCGCGCTCCGCTGAGCTGTGCTCGGCGGTTCACAACCTTTTAACGTGACAAACGGAACAGTGGCAATGTCTCAAGATCTGAAAGAAGCAGCCCTTGAATATCACGCCAAGCCGCGGCCTGGTAAGCTGAGTGTTGAAATCACCAAGCCAACCAAAACTTCCCGCGACCTCTCTCTGGCGTACAGCCCCGGGGTTGCCGAACCGGTCCGTGAGATCGCGAAGGACCCGGAGAACGCTTACAAGTACACCGCCAAGGGCAACCTGGTGGCGGTTATCTCCGACGGATCTGCGATTCTTGGTCTGGGTAACCTGGGTCCTCTGGCAAGCAAGCCAGTCATGGAAGGCAAGGGCGTACTGTTCAAGCGCTTTGCCGGTATCGACGTATTCGATATTGAGGTGAACTCCGAGAGTCCGCAGGCGTTCATTGAAACCGTTGAGCGAATCGCCGATACCTTTGGTGGCATCAATCTGGAAGACATCAAGGCCCCTGAGTGCTTCGAGGTTGAGCGTGCTCTGATCGAGCGCTGCAACGTGCCCATCTTCCACGATGACCAGCACGGCACCGCCATCGTAACGGCAGCCGGCATGATCAATGCCCTCGAGCTGCAAGGCAAAAAGATCGACGAAGCAAAAGTAGTTTGTCTCGGTGCTGGCGCCGCCGCTATCGCCTGCATGAAGCTGCTGATCAGCTGCGGAGTTCGTTCTGAAAACATCTTCATGCTCGACCGCAAGGGTGTGATCCACTCTGGTCGTGACGATCTGAACCAGTACAAGGCGATGTTCGCCAACGATACTGACCGGCGCACCCTGGACGATGCCATCGATGGCGCGGACGTGTTCCTGGGCCTGTCAGGTCCGGACCTGCTGACTGCCGATCAACTGAAGAAGATGGCTCCCAACCCCATCGTCTTCGCTTGCTCCAACCCTGATCCGGAAATCAGCCCGGAAGTTGCTCTGGCTACCCGCGATGATCTGATCATGGCAACCGGTCGCTCCGACTATCCGAACCAGGTCAACAACGTTCTTGGCTTCCCGTTCATTTTCCGTGGTGCTCTGGATGTGCGAGCAACCGCGATCAATGAGGAAATGAAGGTGGCCGCGGTCAACGCTATTCGCGAACTGGCCAAAGAGCCGGTTCCGCAGGAAATCTGTGAAGCCTACGGCGTCGACAAGTTTGAGTTCGGCAAGGAATACATCATTCCCAAGCCGATGGACGTCCGTCTGTTGGACGTGGTCCCGGCTGCCGTGGCTCGCGCCGCGGTGGACTCCGGCGTAGCGCGCAACCCGTATCCTGCGCACTACCCGTTGAAATCCATGGACGACATCATCTGATCGGCGTTCAGGATTAAAAAAAACCGGCGGTGATCCCGCCGGTTTTTTTGTGTCTGATGATTGGGTGGGGCGTCAGAATATCTGTCGCGAGTAATCGTCCGCGCCACCGTTAGTGTCGCCCTCATCCTCGGGCGACAGGGGCGGCGGTGCGTCTTCCTCTTTGAACACCTCAAAGACGCCTTCCTCGCCCGGCCGCGCCCGTTTGCCGGTCTCCGGATCGATACGCACGTTAACGATGCCGTTAGGGCGGGGCATAGTGGCTGGCGGAGTCCCTTCCAGGGCCACTTTCATGTAATCAATCCAGATCGGCAGAGCGGTGCTGGCACCGAATTCGCGCCGTCCCAGCGGTGCCGGCTGGTCGAACCCGACCCAGGCGGTGGTGGCGATCTCGTGGTTGAAGCCGGCGAACCAGGTGTCCTTCTGTTCGTTGGTGGTCCCGGTCTTGCCGGCAATGTCGCTGCGCCCCAGCGCCTGGGCCCTGCGACCGGTTCCGCGCCGAATGACGTCCTGCATCATAGAGTGCAGGATGTAGACCGAGCGCTCCTCAGCAAGGCGGGGCATATACCGTTTTTCCCGTTCAGTGCTGGTGTCGGCCAGTGAGCTCGGCTCCTCGGTAGCTGGTGTCTCTTCGCTTTCGGCGGGCTGGTCAGCCATTTCCGTGCTGCAATCCTGGTCGCAAAGTATGGTTTCCGGTGCCTCGTAAATGGTCTTGCCGTTGATGTCCTGAATCCGCTCGATCAGGTAGGGCTGAACGTCGTAACCGCCGTTGGCAATCACCGCCAGTCCCCGCGCCAGTTCCATCGGCGTGAGCTGGCCGCTGCCGAGGGACAGTGACAGGTCGTCAGGCATGTTGCTGACCGGTATTTTCAACTGTTCCAGGTAGTCCAGGGTGGTTTGGATACCCACATCACGGAGCAGCCGGATCGAGACTATGTTTCGCGACCGGTATAAGGCCTCCCTGAGTCGCGTGGGGCCGTAGAACTGGCCGGAGGAATTTTGTGGCCGCCAGGCCGTCTCGAGTTCGGAGTCGTCGAACACGATGGGCGCGTCGTTGTAGATGGTGGCGGGCGTAAGGCCGTTCTCAAGGGCCGTTAGGTACAGGAACGGCTTGAACGTCGAGCCGGGTTGGCGCTTGGCCTGAATCGCGCGGTTGTATTTGCTCTGGCGGAAACTGTAGCCGCCGGCAAGGGCCTCGACCGCGCCGGTGTCGGAATCCAGTGAGATCAGGGCGCCCTCTGCACGCGGCACCTGGGCAAGCGCAACCGTCGTCTTCGATGTGGTTTGCTCCACATCCTCGGGCTGCGAGCGGGTTTTCACATAGACCACATCCCCGACGGCCAGGACGTCCGACGGCTTTTCGGGCTCTGGTCCACGCAGATCTTCCGTCTTGTAGCGGCGGGCCCAGGTCATGGTCTCGAAGGGCATGACGGCATCGCCGATGCTGCGGACATGAACATCCACGCTGCCGTTTTCGTCATTGACGCCGGTCACCAGGGCCGGCAACAGCTCGGCGACCCGGGGATAGTTCAAGATCAGGTTGGACGGTTCGCTCTCGGCCAGGGTTTCCTCGTCAATCTGGCCAATGGGCCCGCGGAATCCGTGTCGGCGATCATAGGCTTCAAGCCCGTCCCGCAGAGCCTTGGTGGCGGTCTGCTGTTTCCGGCTGTCGACCGTCAAGGTCACGGTGTAGCCGTCGGTGTAGGCGTTTTCGTCGAAGCGCCGGAGCATTTCCGAGCGAGCCATCTCTGCCACGTAGTCTGCGTCGACTTCCGTGTCGGTGGCGTTGTAGTTGGCGGTCAAGGGGGCGGCGACGGCCAGTTCGTGGGCATCCGCGGTGATGTAGCCGAGGTCGCGCATGCGGCCGAGAATCCAGTTCCGGCGAATCAGCGCGCGCTCGGGGTTGGCAAGCGGGTTGAATGAGGACGGCGCCTTCGGCAGGCCCGCCAGCATGGCCATCTGCGCCAGGGTCAGGTCTTCGACGGGCTTGTCGTAATAAACCTGGGATGCCGCAGCTATGCCGTAGGCCCGGTTGCCGAGATAAATCTTGTTCAGGTAAAGCTCGAGAATCCGATTTTTATCCAGTTCACGCTCGATCTGAAGAGCAAGGAGTATCTCGTTGAACTTGCGGATAAAGGTCCGGTCCCGTGACAAAAAGTAATTTTTTGCAACCTGCATGGTGATGGTGCTGCCGCCAGACTGAATGGATCCGGTGGAGATCAGTTCGATTGCAGCCCGCGCCAGGCCTTTAATGTCGACCCCAAAGTGCTCGTAAAAACGCGCGTCTTCAGCCGCCAAAAAGGCTTGTAACTGAATTGTTGGGATCTGTTCGATTGTGATGGGTGCCCTTCTCTTTTCACCGAATTCTGCTATTAATCTGCTGTCTTTGCTGTAGATTCGCAGGGGTGTCTGGAGCTTGATCTCCAGCAGTTGTTCCACCGGAGGCAGGCCAGGGCGCAGGTAGAGATAGAAGCCTGAAGTAACAATGACGGCGACACTCAGTCCGGTGAAAAACAACCATGCGAGAAGGCGAGATGTGCGCAACAAATGGGACATTTTTTTCTGACAACTGTTGGATATAGGTCTATCATTTGAGAAATTGCTTTAGGAAGGATAATTCGCTTCACCGCTGCAACGCTTCTCAACTCAGGAAGAACAGGCATTGTAGACGGAATACCGAAGAAATTCTCTTAAATAAAAAACACATAAGTAACTTAACCGGGTGCATCTAACCAGGTATAGGGTGAGCGCGTGTTCGGATTGTTCGGAAAGAAATCCAGTGCAGTGCTGGGCGTGGATGTCAGTTCCAGCTCGGTCAAACTTCTGGAATTATCAAAGCAGGGCGGCCGCATAAAGGTCGAGAGCTACGCGGTAGAGCCTTTGCCGGCGAACGCAGTAGTCGAGAAAAACATCACTGATGTCGAGGCGGTAGGTGAGGTGCTGAAGCGCGTCGCCTCGAAATCGCGTACCGGTGTCAAACAGGTGGCGGTTGCCGTTTCCGGCTCTGCGGTGATCACCAAGGTCATCCAGATGGATGGCGGTCTCAATGAATTCGAAATGGAAGACCAGATCGCCCTGGAGGCGGATCAATACATTCCATACCCGCTGGACGAAGTCGCCATCGATTTCGAAGTCCAGGG
>JBPEXK010000094.1:0-32394 GCA_052031745.1 Marinobacter sp.
ATGGATCTGGGGGTGTCTTCGCCACAGCTGGACGACGCCGCCCGGGGCTTCAGTTTTATGCGTGACGGCCCGCTGGACATGCGGATGAATCCGCAGCAGTCGCCGAGCGCCGCCGAGTGGCTGGCCGAGGCTGACGAAAAAGACATCGCCGATGTTATCTACCGGTACGGTGAGGAGCGCTTCTCTCGCCGGATTGCCCGTTTGATCGTGGCCCGGCGCGAGGAAGAGGCGATCGAGACCACCCGTCAATTGGCCGAGTTGGTCAGTGAGGCGGTGCCGAAAAAAGAAAAGCACAAGCACCCGGCCACACGAACCTTTCAGGCGATCCGGATTTTCATCAATCGGGAGCTGGAGGATCTGGAGGTGGGACTTCAGGCAGCGGTGGACCGGTTGGCCCCGGGTGGTCGGCTGGTGGTCATCAGCTTCCACTCCCTGGAGGACCGGGTGGTGAAGCGGTTCATGCGCGATCTGGCCCGTGGACCGCAACTGCCGAAAGGTATCCCGGTGACTGCCGAGCAGGAAGCTTCGGCGTTCCGGCTGGTTGGCAAGGCGGCCAAAGCCAGTGCCGACGAAGTAGATGAGAATGTCCGGGCCCGGAGTGCCGTCATGCGCGTTCTGGAGCGAATTGATAAAGACACCAAAACAACAGGGAGCGCCTGATTATGGGTGCGGTAGCGATCGAGCAGCCAGTCAAGACGGCGAAACTCAACAGGCAGACGGTTCGGGTGGGCGTTGCCACCGCCGTACGCATTTCCCGGCAGGTGTTCGATGCCACCCGTCAGCGCAACGTGGTGATCTCCCTCGGGCTGGTGGCCCTGTTGGTGGCCTCTTCCATCGGTGTTGTGGTCAGTGCCCATGAAAACCGCGAACTGTTCAATACGCTGTCGCAATTGCAGGGTGAGCGTGATCGCTACCAGCAGGAGTGGAGTCAGTTGCTGCTGGAGCAGAGTGCACTGAGTGCCCATGGCCGTGTCGAGAAGCTCGCGGCGGAGCGATTCGGCATGGTGGTTCCGGGGCGTCAGGATGTGGTGTTGGTGCCGTTAATGTCGCCGGTGTCTGCACAGTAAGAAACGATAACAAAACCGTCAGGGTGATCGATTTGTCCGGTCAGGGAACGCAGAGAACATGGAGCCAAAAACTGGCGTCCGGCCTCAAGGCCTGGCGCTATGGTTCCGTGCTGGGCGTTTTTCTGGCCGTGGTGGTGGCGCTGGGATGGCGCCTGGTGGATCTGCACATTGTCGATAACGACTTCCTGCGCAAGCAGGGTGACGTCCGGACCATCCGGGTGGAGTCCATCGACGCCCACCGCGGGGTCGTCTCCGATCGTTACGGGGAGCCCCTGGCGGTCAGCACCCCGGTTCAGACCTTGTGGGCCAATCCGTCGGAAGTCGATGCCGACGAGGCCCGACTCACCAATCTGGCGCGTTTGCTCAACATCAGCGAAGCGGGCCTGCGCGAGCGTCTGCAGACCTACGCGGACAAAGAATTCATCTATCTGCGTCGTAAGGTCCAGCCCGGGCTGGCCAAAGAGGTGATGGCGCTCGATATCGACGGCGTCTACTCCCGTCAGGAATACCGCCGTTACTATCCGGCTGGCGAAGTGACCGCTCACATTGTCGGTTTCACCAACATCGACGAGCGCGGCCAGGAAGGCATGGAGTTGGCCTACAACCAGTGGCTGTCCGGCGAGTCCGGCCGCAAGCGAGTGCTGAAGGACAACCGTGGTCGCATTATCAAGGATCTGACCCTGATCCGGGACGCCAGCCCGGGTCACGATCTCCAGCTCAGCATCGACCTGCGTTTGCAGTACCTCGCCTATCGTGAACTCAAGGCGGTGGTGCAGGCCCACGGAGCCCGGGGCGGTACGCTGGTGATGCTTGATGTCGACACCGGTGAGGTGTTGGCCATGGTCAACCAGGGCTCCTACAACCCCAATGATCGAAGCCAGTTGGCGGCTGAGAATCTGCGCAACAAGGCGATCACCGACCTGTTTGAGCCAGGCTCCACTATGAAGCCGATTGCCATGGCGGCGGCTCTGGAGTCTGGTGATTACTCCATGAACACCACCATCGACACCTCGCCGGGCTACCGTCGGTTTGGCCGTTTCACCATCCGGGATCATCGCAACTACGGCGTGATCAGCTTGACCGATATCATCGCCAAATCCAGCAACGTGGGAATCAGCCGGATCGCCACCGACATCGGTGGCGACACCATCCGCAACCTCTACAGCCGCCTGGGCCTGGGCCAGCCAACCGGCATTGGTTTCCCGGGTGAGGCTGTGGGTGTGTTGCCGTCGCCACCGAAATGGCGACCGGTGGAAGAGGCCACCTTGTCCTACGGCTACGGCCTGAGTGTCAATGCCCTGCAGCTGGCCCAGGCCTACATGGTGATTGCCAACGGCGGCGTCCGTTACCCCCTGAGTCTGATCAAGCTGGACCGGGAACCTGAAGGCCAGCGGGTACTCTCAGAAAAGGTGACCTATGAAGTTCGAGACATGCTGCGGGAAGTAGTAACCCGGGGCAGCGGCAAGCGTGCCCAGCCGGGGTTCTACTCCGCCGGTGGCAAGACTGGCACCGTGCACCTCGTGGGCAAGCAGGGCTACGAGGACAGCCAGTACAAGGCAATTTTTGCCGGCATGGCTCCGATTGATAACCCCAGAATTGTCACGGTTGTGGCCGTTGATGCGCCGCAATCCGGCGAATACTACGGTGGCGAAGTGGCCGCCCCGGTGTTTGCCCGGGTCATGACTGACGCACTGCGACTGTTGAATGTGAAGCCTGAACTGGAAGTCAGTGACGCCAACGCGTCGGAGAAGACCGCCGGGGAGCGAGGGTAAGCCTATGTGCATCACATCACTCAGCACGTTGTTACAGGGCATTGTGGCGGTGCCGTCGGTGTTCGACGTCACCATTCACGGGCTCAAGACCGACAGCCGAACGGTGGGTACCGGCGACGCCTTCGTGGCCCTCGCCGGCGCCAAGACACCGGCGGATCACTACGTTGAGCAGGCGATCGAGGCCGGTGCCACCGTGGTGCTGCTGGAAGCCGATGAACCGGGCGAATGCACGGAATTTCTCGGCGCCCTGCTGGTGCCCGTGGTCGATTTGCGCGCCCGTTTGGGTGAGATTGCCGATCGGTTTTTCGAGCACCCGTCCCAGCGGTTGCGACTGATTGGGGTCACCGGCACCAACGGCAAGACTTCCGTCAGCCAGTACATCGCCACTTTGTTGAAGGAAACCGGCACCCCCTGCGGCGTGCTGGGTACCCTCGGATACGGCATGCCCGGAGCACTGCAGCCGGCCACTCACACCACACCCGATGTGGTGCAGACTAACCGGATGCTGTCCAGGATTCTGGGCCAGGGCGGCCGCGCCGCGGTGATGGAAGTGTCCTCCCATGCCCTGGACCAGGGCCGGGTCGATGGCCTCACCATCGTTGCCGGAGTGTTTACCAACCTGACCCGGGATCACCTGGATTACCACGGTTCCATGAAAGCCTATGGCGAAGCCAAGGCGCGGCTGTTCACCCGAGAGGCCCTGCACGTGTCGGTGATCAATTTCGACGACCCGTTCGGGCGCCAGTTGTTCGATCAGCTCGATGGTCAGTGCGATCGCGTTCGCTACAGCCTGCACGAAGCCCAGACAGAACTCTGGCTGAAAGGCTTCCAGCCCACCGACGAAGGATTTGAAGCGTCGGTCGACGGCCAGTGGGGTGGCTTCGACATCGCCGTGCCGCTGATGGGCAGTTTCAACGCCAGTAACGTGCTGGCCGCCATGGCCACCGTGCTGAGTCTCGGTGTGCCGGTAGAGCGGGTGCAGCAGGCCGTGTCGGCGCTCACCCCGCCGCCAGGGCGTTTGGAAAAATTCAGTGGCGCCAATGGTGTGCGGGTAGTGGTCGACTACGCCCACACTCCGGATGCCCTGGCGAATGCGCTGGCGGCACTGCGGCCCCACGTCGCCGGTCGCCTGATTTGCGTGTTCGGCTGCGGTGGCGACCGCGACACCGGCAAGCGCCCGGAAATGGCGAAAGAGGCTGAAGCCTCGGCGGATGTCGTCATCGTTACCGACGACAATCCCCGCAGCGAGGACCCGGGCCAGATCGCCGCCGATATCCTGGCCGGTTTCTCGACGCCGGACGTGGCACAGGTCATTCACGACCGGGCCGAGGCCATCCAGACTGCGATCCAGATGGCCGCACCGGACGACCTGGTGCTGATCGCCGGCAAGGGCCACGAGACTTATCAGGAAGTGACTGGTCAAAAAATGCCGTTCAGTGACGCCGAACAGGTTCGACACGGCTTGAACCTGAATGGGGGTGTGGCATGATGCGCGCCTTCTCCCTGGCGGAAGCCCAGCAGTGGCTGGGCGCCAGCTGCGACCAGTCCGATCTCGACAGCATCCGGTTTGATGGCGTGTCCACCGACACCCGTGCCATCGCCCCCGGACAGCTGTTTGTCGCCCTGCGTGGCGACAACTTCGACGGCCATGGTTTTTTGCAGATGGCCAGGGACAAGGGCGCCGTTGCCGCCGTGGTGGACCAGGTTGACCGATCCGTGGCCATGCCCCAGTTGGTGGTGCCTGATACCGTCGTGGCCCTGGGCCAATTGGCTGGTGGCAACCGCGATGAGAGCGGTGCGCGCCTGCTGGCGGTGACTGGCAGCAGCGGCAAGACCACGGTGCGGGAGATGACCGCGGCGATCCTGAAGCAGATGGGACCGACCCTGGCCACCCACGGCAACCTGAACAATCACATCGGGGTGCCGCTGACCCTGTTCGGGCTGACCCCGGAGCATCGTTACGGCGCCATTGAGCTTGGCGCCAGCGGGTTGGGCGAGATTGCCCACACCGTGGCCATCACCCGTCCCCAGGTGGCCATTCTAACCAACGCCGGGTCTGCGCATTTGGAGGGCTTTGGTAGCTACGAGAACATTGTGCAGGCCAAGGGTGAGATCATCGATGGCGTGCCGGCATCCGGCCTGGTGGTCCTGAATCGGGACGATCCGGCATTTGCCAAGTGGCAGGCCCGTGCCGGCCAGCGTCGCATCGCCAGCGTCAGCCGCGAAGGCAGTGCCGGGGCCGACTATCAGGTCGAGCCGTTGCAGGCCGAAGGCGCGGGGCAGACATTCCGAGTACACGGGCCGGATGGCTGGAGCTGCATTGTGAAGCTGGCTCTGGCCGGGGACCACAACCAGACCAATGCCATGCTTGCGATCGCCGCGACCCGGGAGCTGGGGGCGGACGATCAGGCCATTGTGAATGGTCTGGCAGCCCTGCAGCCGGTCAAGGGTCGCCTGCAAAGCCTGGAGCTGGCCCCGGGGCTGACCGTGATCGATGACAGCTACAACGCCAATCCAGCGTCCATGAAGGCGGCCGTTAAGGTGCTGGCGCGGTGCCCGGGACAGCGGATTGCCATTTTCGGAGCCATGGCCGAGCTTGGCCCGGAGGAACGGGCCCTGCACCGGGAAGTGGGCGAGTGTGCCCGAGACGAACACATTGAGCGCCTGTTGACCGTGGGCCCAGGCTGCGAAGGCTACGCCGACGGTTTTGGCACCAACACAGAATGTTTCCAAACCCACGAGGATGCCATCGCGGCCGTGCTTGGCAGCAAGCAAACGCCGGTTACGGTATTGGTCAAGGGTTCTCGCAGTTCTGCCATGGATCGCGTGGTAGAGGGAATTAAAGAAAAGGTATCTCACTAATGCTGCTCTGGCTGACAGAGGTTTTCTCACAATATTTCTCGGCCTTGACCGTGTTCCAGTACCTGACCCTGCGTGGCATCCTGGGTACGCTCACCGCGTTGCTGATCTCGCTGATCATTGGCCCGATGATGATCCGCAAGCTCAGCCAGTACCAGATTGGCCAGGCGGTGCGTGACGACGGTCCCCAGACCCACCTGAGCAAGGCCGGCACCCCGACCATGGGTGGCGCCCTGATCCTGGTCGCCATTGGCATCAGCACCCTGCTGTGGGCCGATCTCGGCAACCGTTACGTCTGGATCACGCTGCTGGTCACACTGCTGTTCGGGGCCATCGGTTGGGTTGACGATTACCGCAAGGTCGTGGAGCGCAATCCCCGCGGCCTGCCGGCGCGCTGGAAATACTTCTGGCAGTCGGTAATTGGTGCCGGTGCCGCCGTTGCACTGTTCTTCAGCTCGTCGATGCCCCAGGAAACCTCCCTGTACGTGCCTTTTGTGAAGCAGGTGTCCCTGACTCTGGGGCCGGTCATCTTCATCCTGCTGACCTATTTCGTGATTGTCGGCAGCAGCAACGCCGTTAACCTGACCGACGGCCTGGATGGCCTGGCCATCATGCCAACGGTCATGGTCGCCGGTGCCCTGGGCATTTTTGCCTACGTCTCGGGGCACGCCCAGTTTGCCAACTACCTGCTGATTCCCCATCTGCCGGGCACCGGCGAGCTGATCGTTTTCTGTGGTGCCATCGTGGGCGCCGGGCTTGGCTTCTTGTGGTTCAACACTTATCCGGCCCAGGTGTTCATGGGCGATGTCGGTGCGCTGGCACTGGGCGCCGCACTGGGTGTGGTTGCCGTGGTGGTGCGCCAGGAAATCGTGCTGTTCATCATGGGCGGCGTGTTCGTGATGGAAACGGTGTCGGTGATTTTGCAGGTGGCCTCGTTCCGGCTCACTGGCCGCCGCATCTTCCGGATGGCGCCGTTGCATCACCATTTTGAATTGAAGGGCTGGCCAGAGCCGCGGGTGATCGTGCGGTTCTGGGTGGTAACAGTAGTTTTGGTTCTGATTGGCCTGGCCAGTCTGAAGATTCGCTAAGGGTTTGTGTCGTCTATGAGCGTCATTGTTTCGGATCGTCGCACATTGGTCGTAGGGCTCGGTAAAACCGGGCTTTCCTGCGTGCGCTATCTGTCCGAACAGGGCCGGGACATTGCCGTGGCCGACAGTCGCCAGAACCCACCCGGGCTGGACGAGCTGCGCGCGGACTGGCCGGAGGTAGCGGTGCACCTGGGACCGTTTGATCCTGAGGTGTTCGCCGGCTTCAACGAACTGGTGGTCAGCCCTGGAATCAGTATTGCCGAGCCGGCCATCGCCGGGGCCGCCCAGGCCGGTGCCCGTATCCGTGGCGACATCGATCTGTTTGCGGAAGCGGCGGACGCGCCGATCCTGGCCATCACCGGCTCTAACGGCAAGACTACGGTCACTACCCTGGTCGGGGAAATGGCCCGGGCTGCCGGACGGCGGGTCGAGGTCGGCGGCAACATCGGCACTCCGGCCTTGGACCTGTTGGGTCGCGGCGCGGATCTGTACGTACTGGAGCTGTCCAGCTTCCAGCTGGAAACCACCGAAGGCCTGAACGCGCTGGCCGCCACCGTGCTCAACGTCAGTGACGATCACATGGACCGCTATCCCAATAAGATGGCGTATTTCCAGGCCAAGCAGCGGATTTTCCAGGGTTGCCAGACCGCAGTGGTCAATCTGGACGACGCCCTGAGCACCCCCATGGCCCGGGACAATCTGAAGTTCCTCTGTTACGGCGAGCACCGGGTAAACCCGGATACCTTCAGTACCCGGGATGACGACGGCGGCACCTGGATTACCTGGGGCTTCGACAACCTGATTCGGGCCCACGAGTTGGGCCTGATGGGCCGCCACAACGTCAGCAACGTCATGGCGGCCCTTGGCCTGGGTTACGCCGCCGGCCTGCCCATGGACGTCATGCTGCAGGTGGCGCGGGAATTCCGCGGCCTGCCGCACCGGTGTGAATTGATTCGCCAGGTGCACGGGGTTGAATTTATCAACGATTCCAAGGGCACCAACGTCGGTGCCTCCGTGGCCGCCATTGAAAGTCTGGCGCCGACCCAGGGCAAGGTGGTGCTGATTGCCGGCGGCGACGGCAAGGGTGCCGACTTCGGGCCACTGCAGGCGCCGGTGCTGCTGCATTGCCGGGCACTGGTGCTGATCGGCCGCGACGCCGATCAGATTGCTGCGGCGGTCGGTAAGGGGATTGACTGCGTCAAGGCGCCGACCCTGGCGGACGCGGTCGCCACCGCGGCCGAGCTGGCCCAGCCGGGCGACCGGGTCCTGCTGTCTCCGGCCTGCGCCAGTTTCGACATGTTCCGTGACTACCTGGATCGTGGTGAGCAGTTCCGAACCCTGGTGGAGGCGCTGTGATGGCGGGCGGAATTGCAATGGCCAACCGCAACCAATGGCTGGGCGAGCTCCAGCCGCTGCCAATGCTGGTGATCAGTTCGGTGGCCCTGTTGGTCATGGGGGTGGTGATGATTTCCTCGGCGTCCATGGACATGGCCGCCGAGACCATGGGCAACAGCTACCACTACGTCATCCGCCAGTTGTTGTTTGCCGCCATGGGCTGTGCCCTGGCACTGGTGGCGGTGAACGTGCCGGTGGCCTGGTGGGAGCGCAGCGGCTGGTTGCTGCTGGGTGTGGGCCTGCTGGTGCTGGTGCTGGTGCTGACGCCCCTGGGCCGGACCGTAAACGGCTCCACCCGTTGGATTCCGTTCGGCCTGTTCAACGTGCAGGTCTCGGAAGTGGCCAAGCTGTGTCTGATTGCCTATCTGGCGGGCTATGTGGTGCGTCGCCGGGACGAGCTGCTGAACACCTGGCCAGGCTTTCTCAAGCCATTGGTGGTGCTCGGAGTGGCCTCGGTGCTGCTGGTGATTCAGCCGGATTTCGGCGCCACCGTGGTGCTGGTCACCGCCGCTGCCGGCATGATTTTTCTCAGCGGGGTTCGGCTGACCCGGTTCGTACCGCTGATCGTGGTCCTGGTGGTGCTGGGCACCCTGCTGGTGCTGACCCAGCCCTACCGTCTGAAGCGGGTGGTGAGCTATCTCGACCCCTGGAAAGACCAGTTCGACAGTGGCTACCAGCTCACCCAGTCGCTTATCGCCTTTGGCCGCGGCGACTGGGGCGGTGTCGGACTCGGCAACTCGATCCAGAAGCTGTTCTATCTGCCCGAGGCCCACACCGATTTCATCTTCGCCATCATTGCCGAGGAGTTCGGATTGCTGGGTTCGCTGATCGTGCTGTCACTGTTCACCCTGCTGGTGGTCAGTGGCTTTGTGATTGCCCGTCGTGCCGAGAAGGCCGACATGCCCTTTGGCGCCTGTTTCTCCTATGGCATCACCTTGCTGATCGGTCTGCAGGCCACCATCAATATGGCGGTCAGCACCGGCTTGCTGCCCACCAAGGGGCTGACCTTGCCTCTGGTAAGTTACGGCGGCTCCAGCCTGATGATCGTGTGCGTGTCGATCGGGGTGTTGGCGCGGGTCGAGATGGAGCGTCTGGACAAGGAACGACTGGCCAGCGAGAAAACCCGCGGTCGGAGTCGGGGAGGCGCCGCCTATGAGTGAGCAGCGTCGTTTTCTGATGATGGCCGGCGGCACCGGTGGCCACGTATTTCCGGCCCTGGCCACCGCCCGAGCCCTCGAGGCCCAGGGGCATCAAGTGTTTTGGCTGGGTGCCGAAGGTGGCATGGAGCAACGCTTGATTGGCGACACCGACATCCCGCTGTCGCTGATCCACATTTCCGGTCTGCGCGGCAAAGGCAAACTGGCCCTGTTGACCGCGCCGTTCCGATTGATGCGGGCACTGGGTGAGGCGTTCACCATCCTGCGCCGAATTCGTCCCCACTGTGTGGTGGGAATGGGGGGCTTTGTTACCGGCCCCGGTGGCGTGGCTGCCTGGCTGACCCGGACCCCGCTGGTGATTCACGAGCAGAACGCGGTGGCTGGCATGACCAACCGGTTGCTGGTGCGCTTCGCCGAGACCGTGCTGGAGGCTTTTCCGGGCAGCTTTGGTGCCGACGTGGTGACCCGCTGCACCGGTAACCCGGTTAGGCAGGATCTGGCCCGGTTGCCGGCGCCGGAAGAGCGCATGACCGACCACGACGGCGCGTTGCGGGTGCTGGTGGTTGGCGGCAGCCTTGGCGCCGAGGTGTTCAACCGTCAGGTCCCGGAAGCCTTGGCGCAGATGGCCGAGGGCGACCGCCCGCAGGTACGCCACCAGTGTGGCGAGAAAAACCTGGAAGCGGCCCGGAGCGCCTACGAACAACAGGGCCTGGATGTGCAGGTGGAACCGTTCATCAAGGACATGGCGGAGGCCTACGCCTGGGCTGACGTGGTACTGTGCCGCGCCGGGGCACTGACGGTGTCGGAACTCTGTGCCGCCGGCGTGGGCGCCATACTGGTGCCGTTTCCCCACGCGGTGGACGATCACCAGACCAAGAACGCCCAGCAGATGGTGGATGCCGGCGCCGCCGTCCTGATCCCGCAGCCCCGGCTGACCCCGGCCGACCTGGCCGAACTATTTAGGGACCTCGGCAGAGACCGGTCCCGAGTACTCAACATGGCGAAGGCCGCCCGGACGCTGGCCCGCCCCGATGCGACGGAGAGAGTTGTGAATTACTGTCTGGAGGCCGCCAATGGCTGACCCAAACAATCCGCCCCTGGTGTACCAGGTGCCGGAAATGCGCCGCATCCGCCACATTCATTTCGTGGGTATCGGCGGTGCCGGTATGAGCGGGATTGCGGAAGTGCTGAAGAACCAGGGCTACGACGTGTCTGGTTCTGACCTGAAAACCGGTGCCGTTACCAAGCGCCTGGAATCCATGGGTGTCGAGGTGCACATCGGCCACCGCGCCGAAAACAGCGCCAAGGCCGACGTGGTCGTGGTGTCCTCGGCGGTGTCCGCGGACAATCCGGAAGTCGTGGCCGCCCGCAACCGGCGGGTGCCTATCGTGCCCCGCGCCGAAATGCTGGCGGAGATCATGCGCTACCGTCACGGCATCGCCGTCGCCGGTACCCATGGCAAGACCACCACCACCAGCCTGATCGCATCGGTGCTGGGCGAGGCCGGTCTCGACCCCACCTTTGTTATCGGTGGCAAGCTCAACAGCGCGGGCACCAACGCCCAGCTGGGTGGCTCCCGGTACCTGGTGGCCGAGGCCGACGAGAGCGACGCCTCGTTCCTGCACCTGACCCCGGTGATCTCGGTTGTCACCAATATTGAAGCCGACCACATGGACACCTATGGCGGCGACGTCGAGAAGCTGAAGCAGACCTTTGTGGATTTCCTCCACAACCTGCCTTTCTACGGCGTGGCGGTCATGTGCGTCGACGATGGCTACGTGCGCGAGATCATCCCGCGCATCTCCCGCGCCATCATCACCTACGGCATCGACAACCCGGATGCCGACTACCGGGCCGAGCAAATCCAGTCCGATGGCCTGCGTACCCGGTTCCTGGTCAAGCGCCCCGGCGGTCGCGCCGACCTGGCGGTGGAGCTGAAGATGCCCGGGCGCCACAACGTGCTGAACGCGCTGGCGGCCATTGCCGTTGCCACCGATGAAGGAGTGGACGACGATGCCATCTGCCAGGGCCTGGCTGGCTTTGCCGGCGTTGGGCGCCGGTTCCAGGTGTACGGCGACTACCAGACCCCCAAGGGCACGGTCACCCTGGTGGACGACTATGGCCACCATCCGACCGAGGTCGAGGCGGTTATTCGCGCCGCCCACGATGCCTGGCCCGATCGCCGGCTGGTGATGCTGTACCAGCCGCACCGCTACAGCCGGACCCGCGACCTGTACGAGGACTTTGTCCGGGTGCTGTCGGAAGTGGATGGCCTGTTGCTGATGGACGTCTATTCCGCCGGTGAACCGGCCATTCCCGGTGCCGACGGACGCGCCCTGTGCCGGAGCATCCGGCAGCGGGGCAAGGTCGAGCCGATGTTCGTGGAAGACAACAGTGAAATTGAAACCCTGTTGGCCAATGTGCTGCAGGACGGCGACCTGCTGATTACCCAGGGCGCCGGCGATATTGGTGGCGTGGCCGCAAGGCTGGCCGCAGCAGGAGTGATAGCCAGTGAGTGAATTGCAACACCCGGAACCTCAACCCTACCAGGCGCCGCCAGAGCTCGTACGGGCTCTCGGCCGGGTCGCCGTGTTCATGGGCGGCGATTCCGCCGAACGCGAGGTGTCCCTGAAGAGCGGTAAGGCGGTCCTGGCGGCGCTGCAGTCGGCGGGCGTCGACGCCTTTGCCTTGGACGTGCAGGGCTGCCTGCTCAAGACCGTGGAAGAACCCGAGTTTGATCGTGTGTTCATTGCCCTGCACGGCCGAGGCGGTGAAGACGGCACCCTGCAGGCGATCCTGGCCCAGGCCGGAATTCCCTACACCGGCAGTGAAGTGCTGGCCTCGGCCCTGGCCATGGACAAGCTGCGCACCAAGTACGTGTTCGAGGGTTGCGGCCTGCCGACGCCCAAGTTCCGCACCATGACTTCGGTTGATGAGGCCGAGCAGATCGTGTCGGAGCTGCGTACACCGCTGAGCGTCAAGCCGTCCCGGGAAGGCTCCAGCATTGGTATCCGCAAGGTCAGCACGGCAGCCGAGCTGGCCGACGCCTATCAGGCAGCGGCCGCGCTGGACACCCTGGTGCTGGTGGAAGAATGGATCGAAGGCCCGGAGTTCACCGTCAGCCTGTTACAGGATCGCGCCCTGCCGGCCATCGGCCTGAGCACCGACCACGTGTTCTACGACTACGAGGCCAAGTACCTGGCGGACGACACCCGCTACCGGATTCCTTGCGGCCTGGCGCCGGAAGACGAGCTCCGCCTGCAGCATCTGGCCCTGGACGCGTTCCGGGTGGTGGGCTGCCGGACTTGGGGGCGGGTCGACATCATGCAGGACGATGACGGTCAGTTCTGGCTGCTGGAAGTGAATACCGTGCCGGGCATGACCGATCACAGCCTGGTACCGATGGCGGCGAGAGCGGCCGGCATCAGTTTCGAAGAGTTGGTGGTGCGGATTCTCCGCGACACCCTGGAGGATGCGGATGCTTGAGACACTGCTGATCCGGAGTCGGGCGGTACCGTCCGATCCCCCACGGCGCCGGGGAGCTACCTCCCTTGGCCCGGAGCGGGACCGGTTTGGCGTGTTGAAAGCGGTGCTGGCGGCGGTGCCCTGGCTGCAGGTGGGTATGGGGGCGGTCATCGTGCTGCTGGCGGCGCTGGTGCCCTGGGGCACCGGCAAGGTGTTGGGTGCCATGGATCAGCAGATCATGGCCATTGATGTCAAAGGCGAACTGGTTGGCGACAGCCGCGGCGCCATCGAACGGGCCGCCGGCAACTGGATCGGCAAGAGTTACTTCGCCACCGATCTGTCCGAGATCAAGGCCAGTCTGGAGCAGCGGCCCTGGGTCGAGTCGGCGGCGGTTCGGCGGGTGTGGCCAGACCGGCTGGTGATCGATATTCGCGAGAAGAAGCCCCTGGCGTACTGGTCCGATGGTCGCCTGGTCAGTCGCACCGGCGAGCTGTTTGCGCCCGCCAACCCCGAGGTCGCCGGCCGGCTGCCCCGGCTGGCGGGGCCGGATGAGCGGGTCCGGGACGTCATTCGCATGGCCCAGACCATGAGCGACCGATTGGTTGGTCACGGCTTGAGCTTCGCCGGTCTGTCGCTGGAACAACGCGGGGCCTGGACCCTGCACCTGGCCAACGGCATCGAGGTGGTGCTGGGCCGGGATCAGGTCGAGCAGCGGTTCGACCGGTTTATCACGGTTTACGAAACCCGACTGGCGTCTCGGTCGGACGAAGTCAGTCGGGTCGACGCCCGCTACACCAATGGGGTGGCGGTGCAATGGAAGGCGGAGCAAGGCGCCGCCAGCCCGAAATCATAACAACGGTTAATTCAGACCACGGTTTGGTGAGATACATGTCATCGGTTGAAACGGAAAACATGATTGTCGGCCTCGATATCGGAACATCGAAGGTGGTGGCGATAGTCGGCAAGCGCAAAATGGACGGCACCATCGAGGTGGTGGGCATCGGTTCCCACCCTTCGCGGGGGCTCAAGCGTGGGGTGGTGGTCAACATCGAAACCACGGTCCAGGCCATCCAACGCGCCGTGGAAGAGGCCGAGCTCATGGCGGGTTGCCGAATTCACTCGGTTTACGCCGGTATCGCCGGAAGCCACATCAAGAGTCTGAACTCCCACGGCATCGTGGCCATTCGCGACCGGGAGGTCACCCAGGCCGACATCGACCGGGTGATCGATGCAGCCCAGGCGGTGGCCATCCCGGCCGATCAGAAGATCCTGCACATCCTGCCGCAGGAGTTTGTGATCGACAGTCAGGAAGGCATCAAGGAACCCATGGGCATGTCCGGCGTGCGTCTGGAAGCCAAGGTGCACCTGGTGACCTGTGCGGTCAACGCGGCCCAGAACATCGAGAAATGCGTGAAGCGCTGCGGCCTGGAAGTGGACGACATCATCCTGGAACAGCTGGCCTCCAGTCACGCCATCCTGACCGAGGATGAAAAAGAACTCGGGGTCTGTGTGGTTGATATCGGCGGCGGCACCACCGACATCGCCGTGTTCACCGGTGGCGCCATTCGCCACACCGCGGTGATCCCCATCGCCGGCGACCAGGTCACCAACGACATTGCCATGGCGCTGCGTACGCCGACCCAGAACGCCGAGGAAATCAAGATCAAGTACGCCTGCGCGCTGACCCAGCTCGCCGGTGCCGACGAGACCATCAAGGTGCCCAGTGTGGGCGATCGCGCGCCCCGGGACCTGTCCCGCCAGGCTCTGGCGGAGGTGGTTGAGCCCCGGTACGAGGAGTTGTTCACGCTGGTCCAATCCGAACTGCGCCGGTCGGGATTCGAAGACATGATCCCGGCGGGCATCGTGATTACGGGCGGTTCCTCCACCATGGAAGGTGTGGTGGAACTGGCCGAGGAAATCTTCCACATGCCGGTCCGGCTGGCCTGTCCGCAGGCGGTGTCCGGCATGACGGAAGTGGTCAACAACCCGATCTACGCCACCGGCGTCGGGTTGCTGATCCATGGCTTCCGCCAGATGGATCTGGGGCGGACGCCGGTGCTCAAGGGGGAGGAAGCGCCCTCGATGTTGGAGCGTATGAAGGCCTGGTTCACCGGTCAGTTCTGACCGGCCCGGGGGAGCAGTAAACGAAGGTATCTCGAATAAATATTCTCGAACAAACAGCCTGGAAAGGCTGAACAAAACAGCACGAAGGAGTAGGGGAAAATGTTTGAACTCGTCGATAATGTCCAGCAAAGCGCTGTCATTAAAGTCGTCGGTGTGGGCGGCGGCGGCGGCAACGCCGTGCGTCACATGCTTAACAGCGACATCGAAGGTGTGGAATTCATCTGTGCCAACACCGATGCCCAGGCCCTGACCGACCTGGACGCCCGCCAGATCATCCAGCTTGGTGGCAACATCACCAAGGGCCTGGGTGCCGGCGCCAACCCGGAAGTGGGCCGCCAGTCCGCACTGGAAGACCGTGACCGCATTGCCGAGTCACTGCAGGGCGCCGACATGGTGTTCATCACCGCCGGCATGGGCGGTGGCACAGGTACCGGCGCCGCGCCGGTGGTGGCCGACGTGGCCCGGGAACTGGGTATCCTGACCGTGGCCGTGGTGACCAAGCCGTTCATGTTCGAAGGTGGCAAGCGCATGAGCGTTGCCGAGGCCGGCCTGAAGGAACTGGAAGAGAGCGTAGACTCGCTGATCACCATCCCCAACGAGAAGCTGCTGGCGGTCATGGGCAAGAAGACCAGCCTGCTGGACGCTTTCGCCTCCGCCAACGACGTGCTGCTGGGCGCGGTTCAGGGCATCGCTGACCTGATTACCCGCAACGGCATGATCAACGTCGACTTCGCCGACGTGAAAACCGTGATGTCCGAGATGGGCATGGCGATGATGGGCACCGCCCGCGCCACTGGCGAGAACCGTGCTCGCGAGGCCGCCGAGGCCGCGGTGCGCAGTCCGCTGCTGGAAGACATCAACCTGCAGGGCGCCAAGGGCATTCTGGTCAACATTACCGCTGGTATGGACCTGAACCTGGGCGAATTCTCCGAGGTTGGCGACATTGTGCGTGAATTCGCGTCGGATTCCGCCACCGTAGTGGTAGGTACGGTGATCGATCCGGAGATGACTGACGAACTTAAGGTGACCGTGGTGGCTACTGGCCTGGGTGGCGAGCGTGAGAAGCCGACCAAGGTGGTGGACAACTCCCGGACCCTGGATGGCAAGACCGATTACAACCAGCTGGATCGTCCGGCGGTTCTGCGTCGTCGCGCCGTGTCCCACGGCAATGTGGCGATCGATCAGAGCAAGGACAGCGAGGAGCAGGGTGTCGACTATCTCGATATTCCCGCATTCCTGCGACGTCAGGCTGATTGATAATCTGTTGCAACTGTGATCCGGCTTTGTGTTGTAGCCGATTTCTGGCAGGCCAGTATGGAACCATTAATCCGGATAAACGTGCACTGATTGCCGAACGTTGGCTTCTTGTAAATTTGACGCAAAGCCGCGTTGGTTAAATGGTACTCAGTCTTACTTTCTGATATTCTCCGGGCAGATTTTTGCTCAGAATATCGACATTTTGTGACGGAATAATGAACCGATGATCAGACAACGGACACTAAAAAACACTATCCGTGCTACCGGTGTAGGGCTGCACTCCGGGGAGAAGGTCTACCTGACCCTGAAACCCGCACCGGTGGACTCGGGCATCATCTTCCGGCGGACCGATCTGGACCCCATGGTCGAGATTCGCGCCTGCGCGGAAAATGTGGGTGAGACCATGCTGTCGACGACGCTGGTAAAAGACGGTGTTCGTGTGGCAACAGTGGAACATTTGCTGTCAGCCATGGCTGGTCTCGGTATCGACAACTGCTTCGTGGAACTCAGCGCTGCTGAAGTGCCGATCATGGATGGTTCTGCGGGACCTTTCGTGTTCCTGCTTCAGTCTGCCGGCATCGCCGAGCAGGAAGCGGCCAAGCGTTTCATTCGCATCAAGCGGGAAGTGACCATCGAAGAAGGCGATAAGAAGGCTACCTTCTTGCCGTTCGAAGGCTTCAAGGTCAGCTTTGGCATCGACTTTGACCATCCGGTCTTCAAGGGTCGTGCCCAAACCGCCACCGTAGATTTCTCCAGCACCTCGTTCGTGAAAGAGGTGAGTCGCGCACGGACCTTCGGTTTCATGCGTGACATCGAGAAGCTGCGGGCGATGAATCTGGCGCTTGGTGGCAGCGTGGACAACGCCATCGTCGTGGACGATTACAAGATCCTGAACGAGGACGGTCTTCGTTACGACGACGAGTTCGTCAAGCACAAGGTCCTGGACGCCATTGGCGATCTGTACCTGCTGGGCAACAGCCTGATTGGCGAGTTCCGCGGCATCAAATCCGGTCACGATCTGAACAACAAGCTGCTGCGCAAGCTCAGGGCGGAAGAGGATGCGTGGGAAGTGGTCACCTTCGACGACGAGGCCACTGCCCCGATTTCCTACATGAAACCTGTGCTGGCGGCCCAGGCTTAAGGCAGGAGGCCTTAGTCCCGGACGTGGCTTGCGAGTTTTTCGAGAACCTCGCGTAGTTTTTTATCCTTCGTGTGCCCGGCTTCTTCCCTCAGGAGCCGGGCATTTTCTTTGCTGAGGGGTTCCTTGCGATAGGTTGGCGCCTCCCGAAACCGGGGCGGGCTCACCTTTACCTTCAATTTCCACACGTACTGAAACAGCTCGTGTTCCCGCACCCGCGCCATGATCTCATGCTGGCGGAACCGAATCTGGCTGGCCTTGCCGGCATTCTCTGCGGACAGCACCAATTCGCCTTCCTGACAGCTGACAAATCGCGTGCCTTCGGCCAGACTTTTGGGCAGGGCTGACAGCACCTGCGCCTCGGCCTGCTGGTGTAGCTCCGCCTTGGCCATAAGTTCCTGCAAAACCGGCGTGCCGCGAAGCCTGTTCAGACTGGTTTTCAGTTCGCTTTTTCGCTTCATGGGCGGGTTTTCACTCGACGGAATTGTTTACGATTGGTTACACTTCGGCACGGTTTATGCGTAGTGCCTGTACTAGACTCGTTTTACATTGACCAGACGAAGTATGTCTACCCGGGCGCTGCGACTTTTTCAGTACGTAGTTGTTGTCATGGATGGCAAGCCCAGTCGGAAAATTTCCGGGGCGCAACACTACAGGAATCGGGTTGCGGCTCAAGATGAAATCAGAACGCGATATGAACATTATCCTTGTTGGCAGGCGTCACGGGCAATCCCGCGTGGTGTCACTGAATGGCGCCACGGTTGCCGGCCTGCTGTGCCTGCTGTTGGCCGTGCTGGGCCTGGCCGGCTGGGCCGGCTTTCAGGTCGCGGTCAGCAAGGCAGAAGCAGCAAAGCCGACGCCTTCTGCGCTGGTGGCGCACTGGCAGGCGCGCCTGAACGAGCAGAAGTCGAAGCTGTCGGAAGTGCAGCAGGAAGTGCAGCAGCAGGTTGATGCCTTGACCCTGCGCCTCGGGCAGATGCAAGGCCGTCTGTTGCGGCTGGATGCCCTGGGGCAGCGCTTCGTGGAGTCTGGTCTGGTGGCCAGCGAAGAATTCAATTTCGAGGAGCCGGCCGCCGTGGGTGGCCCCGAGGCGGGCGGCGAGCTGGAGTCATTTACCGCTCCGGCGCTGACCAAGATGATCGAACGCCTGGAAGATCAGCTCGCCGACCGGGAACAGCAACTGCGGCTGCTCGATAAGCTGGCGTCCCGACAGAAGCTCGAAGACGAGATGTTTGTGGAAGGCCGGCCCATCACCTGGGGCTGGTTGTCGTCCAAGTACGGTTACCGTTCCGATCCCTTCACCGGCAAGCGCACTTGGCACGATGGCGTGGACCTGGCCGGTAAAGAAGGCAGTGACATCATTTCCGTCGCCGGCGGCGTGGTGACCTGGGCCGGAGAGCGCTATGGCTACGGTAATCTGGTCGAGATCGACCACGGCGACGGGCTGGTTACCCGGTACGGTCACTGCAAGACCATCCAGGTTGAGGTCGGCGATGTGGTCCAGAAAGGCCAGGTGGTGGCTCTGATGGGCAGCACCGGTCGCTCCACCGGTCCCCACGTGCACTTCGAAGTGCTGCACAATGGCCGTTCCAAGGATCCGGTTAAATACATCGCCCGGTCCAGCAACTGATTTTCCATCCGCTCCGCGTCGGGCGTCGAGCCCTGCGCCTCGCCGTTCTGGTGGCCTGGGCGCCACCAGCCTGGTCGCCCGCGCGTCAATAAGTTAAGCAATTCCCACCGCCGTGCGCGCTACCTTTTTTCCTGTCGCGAAATAAGGTTAGAATGCCGGCTTCCTCAGATTAATCAAAGAAGCAGTGGTCTATGTTCACAAAGCTTGCAACCAAGATGTTCGGCAGTAAAAATGCCAGAGAAATCAAGCGCATGCGCAAAGTTGTTTCGCGCATCAACGAACTTGAAGAACCGTTTGGCAATTTCTCCGACTCCGAGTTGCAAGGCAAGACCGCTGAATTCCGGCGCCGCATCGAAGAAGGTGAGAGCCTGGACGCGCTCCTGCCGGAAGCCTTTGCCACCGTGCGTGAGGCCAGTCGCCGGGTCATGGGCATGCGCCACTACGATGTCCAGTTGATTGGTGGTATCACCCTGCACGAAGGCCACATCGCCGAGATGAAGACCGGTGAGGGTAAAACCCTGGTCGCCACCGCCGCGGTGTACCTGAACGCGCTGCCGGGCAAGGGTGTGCACGTGGTCACCGTGAACGACTACCTTGCCCGCCGCGACGCCGAGTGGATGGGCAAGCTGTACCGCTTCCTGGGCCTGCAGGTGGGCGTGGTTGCGGCCGGCCAGCCGCAGGAAGAGAAGCGCGCCGCCTACCAGGCCGACATCACCTACGGCACCAACAACGAGTTCGGCTTCGACTATCTCCGTGACAACATGGCCTTCAGCACCGAGGACAAGGTGCAGCGCGGCCTGAACTACGCTATCGTGGACGAGGTTGACTCCATCCTGATCGACGAGGCGCGTACCCCGCTGATCATCTCCGGTGCCGCCGAAGACAGCTCCAAGATGTACAAGGCCATCAACGAGCTGATTCCCAGCCTGAAAAAGGGCGAGGTGCCGGAAGAGGGCGAGCCCACCGGCGATTTCACCATCGATGAGAAGTCCCGTCAGGTCGAGCTGACCGAGGGCGGCCACGAGCGGGTTGAAGAGCTGCTGCTGAGCAAGGGCCTGCTGGCCGAGGGCGAGAGCCTGTACTCGGCCGCCAACCTGAGCTTGCTGCACCACATCCATTCCGCGCTGCGGGCCCATCATCTGTTCCAGAAGGACGTCGACTACATCGTCCAGGGCGGTCAGGTGGTGATCGTTGACGAACACACCGGCCGGACCATGCCCGGCCGTCGCTGGAGCGAAGGTCTGCACCAGGCCGTCGAGGCGAAAGAAGGCGTGAACATCCAGGCTGAAAGCCAGACCCTGGCCTCCACCACCTTCCAGAACTACTTCCGCCTGTACGACAAGCTGGCGGGCATGACCGGTACGGCTGACACCGAAGCCTTCGAATTCCGTCAGATCTACGGTCTGGATGTAGTGGTCATTCCGCCCAACAAGCCGATCCAGCGAATCGACTACAACGACCTGGTGTACCTGACCCAGGAAGAGAAATTCCACGCCATCATTGATGAGATCAAGGACGTCACCAGCGAAGGCCGTCCGATCCTGGTGGGCACCGCGTCCATCGAGGCTTCCGAGCTGCTGTCGATGCTGCTGAAGAAGGCGCGCATCGATCACAAGATCCTGAACGCCAAGCAGCACGATTCCGAAGCCCTGATCATCGCCCAGGCCGGTCGCCCGGGCGCCGTCACCATCGCCACCAACATGGCCGGTCGTGGTACCGACATCGTGCTTGGTGGTAACTGGGAGTTCGAAGTGGCGGACCTGGACAACCCGTCCGAGGAACAGGTCGCCAAGATCAAGGCCGAGTGGACCGAGCGCCACAATCAGGTGCTGGAGGCCGGCGGCCTGCACATCATTGGTACCGAGCGCCACGAATCCCGTCGTATCGACAATCAGCTCCGTGGCCGTGCCGGCCGTCAGGGCGATCCGGGCTCGTCCCGCTTCTTCTTGTCCCTCGAAGACAACCTGATGCGGATCTTTGCCCCGGATCGGGTCAAGAGCCTGATGCAGGCCATGGGCATGAAGAAGGGCGAGGCCATCGAGCACCGAATGGTCACCAACGCCATCGAAAAGTCCCAGCGCAAGGTTGAAGGTCGCAACTTCGACATGCGGAAGACCCTGCTGGAGTACGACGACGTCGCCAACGACCAGCGTACGGTGATCTACGAGCAGCGCAACGAAGTCATGTCCTCCGAGGACATCTCCGAGCTGGTGGATACCATTCGTGCCGACGTGGTCGATTCGGTGATCAGCGAATACATCCCGCCCCAGAGCATGCCGGAACAGTGGGATGTGGCCGGGCTGGAATCCCAGCTGCAAACCGAAATGGCCATCGAGCTGCCGGTGCAGCAGTGGCTGGACGAGGACGGCAAGCTGCACGAGGAAAATCTGCGGCAGAAGATCCTGGACAACATCGTCACTGCCTACAAGGGCAAGGAAGAGATCGCCGGCTCCGAGGCCATGCGCAAGTTTGAAAAGCAGGTGTTCCTGCAGGTGCTGGACACTCTCTGGAAGGAGCATCTGTCCAACATGGATCACCTGCGCCGCGGCATCCACCTGCGGGGCTACGCCCAGAAGAACCCGAAGCAGGAATACAAGCGCGAAGCCTTTAACCTGTTCGAGGACATGCTGGAAACCATGAAGCGCGACGTTACCCGTGTGCTGTGCCACGTCCGGGTCCAGAGCCGCGAGGAAATGGAAGAGGTGGAGCGTCGCCGCAAGCAGGAGCTGGAAGAAGAGCTGGCCCGGGCCCGTCTGCGGCACGATCAGACCAGCGCAGCCGCCGAGAGTGGCGCCGGCGCCGCTGGCCAGGGTGAGCAGCAGGCCGCTGCTACCGCCACCCCGGAAACCTTCGTGCGCCAGGAGCGCAAAGTGGGCCGCAACGAACCTTGCCCCTGCGGCTCCGGCAAGAAGTACAAGCAATGCCATGGTAAGGTCAGCTAAGCGTCGCGACTGAACCAGGGTTCGAGACCCGCAGCCTGCACTCGCCAGGCTGCGGGTTTTTGCGTTATGAATCGCCTTTTTGAGGCTATGTCAGAGGAGAAGCAGGATGGCAGTAGGTCCCGGTACCTTGCCCGAATTTCACCCGGTTGCTGGAGTTCGACTGGGCATTGCCAGCGCCGGCATCAAGAAGCCCGGCCGAAAGGACATCGTCGTATTCGAGTTGGCGCCGGGCAGCCAGGTGGCGGGTATCTTCACCCGCAACCAGTTTTGCGCCGCGCCGGTCACCCTGAGCCGGAAACACCTGGCGACCCAGGCACCGCGCTACCTGATGATCAACACCGGTAACGCCAACGCCGGCACCGGCGCCCGCGGCATGACCGACGCCTTGACCTGCTGCACCGCGCTGGCGGAGCAGGCCGGCGTCAGCGCCACCGAGGTGTTGCCATTCTCTACCGGGGTAATCGGTGAGCCCCTGCCGGTGGCCAAGATCGTGGACGCCCTGCCGGCGGCCCTAGCCAATACTGCGGAGGACCGCTGGGCCGAGGCGGCCAGCGGCATCATGACCACCGATACCCGGCCCAAAGGCGCGTCCTGCCAGGTCGAGGTGGATGGCCACACCGTCACCATCTCAGGCATCAGCAAGGGTGCCGGTATGATCCGTCCGAACATGGCCACCATGCTCGGCTTCATTGCCACCGATGCCCGTATCGAGCCGAGCCTGCTTCAGGCGCTGGCCTCAGAGCTGGGTGAGAAATCTTTCAATCGCATCACCATCGACGGCGACACCTCCACCAACGACTGTTGCATGCTGATGGCCAGCGGTCAGTACGGTGGCCCGGAAATCACCGCCGACAGCCCCTCACTGCCCAAGCTGCGGGAGGCGCTGCGTCAGGTTTATCTGGATCTGGCCCACGCCATCGTGCGGGACGGCGAGGGCGCCACCAAGTTCGTCACCATTGAGGTGAGCGGAGCAGCCAATCAGCAGGAGGCCCTGGATGTGGCCTACACCGTGGCCCACTCGCCGCTGGTGAAAACCGCACTCTTCGCCTCCGACCCCAACTGGGGCCGGATCCTGGCGGCGGTCGGCCGCGCCGGCGTGCCCAACCTTGATCTCAACGCCCTGGAAATCTACCTGGGCGAAGTCTGCCTGGTTCGCAACGGCGGCCGTGCCGACGACTATTCCGAGGATCGGGGGCAGGCGGTCATGGACCGGGAAGACATCACCATCGCCATCGATTTGAAGCGTGGTCCGGTGACGGAGACCGTTTGGACCTGCGACTTCTCCCACGACTACGTCACCATCAACGCCGAGTACCGGACCTGAGCATGACCACAGAGGCAGCGTCGAAGCGGGAAGTGCACGTCGCCGTTGCGGTGTTGGTTCGTGACGGCCGGGTGCTGATTGCCCGGCGTCCGGACGAGGCCCATCAGGGTGGCCTGCTGGAATTTCCCGGCGGCAAGGTCGAGCCGGGCGAGAGTGTGCAGCAGGCTCTGGTGCGGGAGATCGCGGAGGAGACCGGACTGAGGGTACCTGAGGGCTCGTTGGAGCCGGTCATTGGCATCCGCCACGACTACGGCGACAAGCGGGTATTCCTGGACGTCTGGCGTAGCCACGGGGCCGTCGGCGAAGCCGAGGGGCGCGAGGGGCAGCCGGTGGCCTGGTTGGCGCCGGAGGAACTGCTGGACGATGCCTTTCCTGCCGCCAACCGGCCCATTATCCGGGCCCTGCGATTACCCTCGGTGCTGGCCCTTACCGGCGATATCGAGAACCCCGAGCAGGGTGTGGCGCGGCTAAAGGCGGCGCTGGACCGCCAGGCACCAAAAGCCATGGTGCTGCGGGTCCCCGGTCTGGCCCCGACCAGTTATCGCCAGTTGGCGCAGCAGGCACTTCCTCTGTGTCGGGACGCTGGCGTCGAGCTGATTGTCCATGGCGCTCCGGCGGTGTTTGCCGACATCCCGGGCGCCGCCGGACTGCATCTGCCCTGGCGCGAGGCGGCCGTTCTGCGCGAGCGACCGGTGCCGACCGACGTCTGGCTCGGGGTGTCCTGTCATTCGGCCGAGCAGTTGGCCCACGCCGCTGATCTGGGGGCGGACTACGCCACCCTCGGCCCGGTGCGCCCCACCGCCACCCATCCGGGCGCGGAAGGTATCGGCTGGCCGGCCTTCCGGGCCCAGGTGGCCGAAGCCCGAATTCCGGTGTATGGCCTGGGCGGTCTGCAACCCGCCGACGCCGACAGGGCTCGGCTGGAAGGCGGGCAGGGCGTCGCAGGCATCCGCTTTTGGTGGCCGCAGGCCTGAGTGCCGGGCCGGCACCCAGGTTCTGGTATGCTAAATCACCTTCCGCCCATTTTTTCTGGATAACGTTGGAGCCATTGTGAGCAAACTGACCCATCTTGATGACAAGGGCGAGGCCCGCATGGTCGACGTCGCCGATAAGGCCGTGACCGAGCGCGAGGCTCGTGCCGAGGCCACCATCCACATGCAGCCCGAGACCTTGAAGATGATCGTCGACGGCGAGCACCCCAAGGGTGACGTGCTGGCGGTGGCAAGGATCGCAGGCATCATGGCCGCCAAGAAAACCCACGAATTGATCCCACTCTGCCATTCCCTGAACCTGAGCTCGGTCAAGGTGGAGCTGGCGCCGGGGGCGGACGGCGCCTCGGTCCATATCCAGGCCCGTTGCAAACTGTCGGCCCAGACCGGTGTCGAAATGGAGGCGCTGACCGCCGCCAGTGTCGCCGCGTTGACCCTGTACGACATGTGCAAGGCGGTCGACCGGGGCATGGAGATTGGCGGTGTGCGGCTGTTGGAGAAAAAGGGCGGCCGCAGTGGCCACTGGGTAGCCCCATCCACCGCGGATTAATCCGCGCCGGTGCGCCACGCGTAATTCCCTGATATTTCGCGGACCATGGAGAAGAGCCGTGTCGGGACTACGCCAAGCTGACGGCCGCGTGCTAGAATGCGCGGCCCGATTGATTGAACCACGAGGAAGCACAGTGGCTGTTCGTTACATCGAGACCTGCCGTTTGCCCACGCCGTTTGGCGTTTTTGACATGCACGGCTTCGAGGAACCGGACACAGGCAAAGAGCATGTGGCCCTGACCCTGGGTGAATTGAACACCGACGAGCCCCTGCTGGCTCGCACCCACTCCGAGTGCCTGACCGGAGACGCCCTGTACAGCATGCGTTGCGACTGCGGTTACCAGCTGGAAGAGGCGCTGCGCAGCATCGCCCGGGAAGGGCGGGGTATCCTCATGTATCTGCGTCAGGAAGGCCGTGGTATCGGGCTGCTCAACAAGATTCGGGCCTACAACCTGCAGGACCAGGGCGCGGATACGGTGGAGGCCAATGAAAAGCTGGGCTTTGCCGCCGATCTGCGGGATTACAGCATGTGCAAGGACATGCTGGAGCACCTGGGCATCAAGAGCCTGCGTTTGATGACCAACAACCCGCGCAAGGTTAAGGCCCTGTCCTCATACGGCATCGAAATTGCCGAGCGGGTGCCCCTGCACGTGGGCCGCAATCCCCACAACGAGCACTACCTGGACACCAAGCAAAGCAAGCTGGGCCACTGGCTGGAGACCCATCAGGACGACGATCCGGTTGAGTAAAAGAGCCTTGATTCACTGGCCAAAAAAAGCCCGCCAATTGGCGGGCTTTTTCGTGCTAGTGCTCAGGGCTGTCTTCCCCGTTCAAGACTGTTTCACCGCCTGCAGGCTCTGACGTTGCAGGCGTTGCCAGCGTTCCTCTATTGAGGAGCGGATGCCTTCCGCATCCAGGCCACAGTCGTGCAGCAGCTCCCCGTGCTTGCCGTGGTCGATAAAGCTGTCTGGCAAGCCCAGCTGCAACACCGGCAACAGCACTTCCCGCTGATTCAGGAATTCGGTCACGGCACTGCCGGCGCCGCCGGCGATGGCGTTCTCCTCAATCGTGACCAGCAGTTCGTGCTGTTCCGCCAGGGCCAGAATCAGCGCCTCGTCCAGCGGCTTCACGAAACGCATGTCGGCGACCGTCGCGCCCAGTGCTTCGGCGGCTTCCAGCGCTGGCGCCAGCAAGGTGCCAAAGTTGAGGATGGCGATACCCTTGCCTTCTCGCACCCGGCGCCCCTGGCCCAGGGGCAGGGTGGTCAGGGCCGGCTCAATGACCGCTCCCGGCCCGGTGCCACGGGGGTAGCGCACCGCGGCGGGGCCGTCGAACGCCAGGCCGGTTTGCAACAGCTGCCGGGTCTCGTTTTCGTCCGAGGGCGTCATCACCACCATGTTCGGGATGCAGCGCAGGTAACTGATGTCGAAGGCACCGGCGTGGGTTGGGCCGTCTTCGCCCACCAATCCGGCGCGGTCGATGGCGAACAGTACGTCCAGATTCTGGATCGCCACGTCGTGGATCAGCTGGTCGTAGCCCCGCTGCAGGAACGTGGAGTAGATCGCCACCACCGGCTTG
Organism: Marinobacter sp.; assembly: GCA_052031745.1. Classification (GTDB taxonomy): domain Bacteria; phylum Pseudomonadota; class Gammaproteobacteria; order Pseudomonadales; family Oleiphilaceae; genus Marinobacter. Next base: position 26,335 of record JBPEXK010000094.1, read on the forward strand.
GCGCCGTCGCAGGCCAGGCCGGCGGCCAGGGTCACCGAGTGCTGTTCGGCGATGGCAACGTCAAAGTAGCGGTCCGGGAAGCGCTCGGAAAACGCCAGCAGATCCGAACCTTCGCACATGGCCGGAGTAATGCCGACCACTCGTGAATCCTGCTCGGCGGTGTCGCACAACCACTGTCCGAACACATTGGCGTATTTGGGCTTGGCCGGCTTGGGGGCGACCGGTTCCGGTTTGTTGGCCGGCAACGGATCGATCTTGTTGATGGCGTGGTAACCGATCGGATCGGCTTCCGCCGGGGCAAAGCCTTTGCCCTTGGTGGTCACCACGTGCAGGAACTGGGGGCCTTCCAGTTCGCGGATATTCTCCAGGGTTTCCACCAGCAGCGGCAGGTCGTGTCCGTCGATGGGGCCGATGTAATTGAAGCCCAGCTCCTCGAACAGGGTACCCGGGGCAATCATGCCCTTGAAGTGCTCTTCGGTTTTCTTGGCCAGCGCCATCAGGTGCGGCGCGCCCTGCAGCACTTTCTTGCTGCTGTCCCGAACCTGGTTGTAGGTGCGGCTGGCCAGCAGCTTGGCAAAATAGTTGGAGAGCCCGCCGACGTTGTGGGAAATCGACATGTCGTTGTCGTTCAGGATCACCAGCATGTCCGCGTGCAGGTGGCCGGCATGGTTCAGCGCCTCGAACGCCATGCCGGCAGTCATGGCGCCGTCGCCGATCACGGCGATGCTCTTGCGCCCGGTATTCTGCATGCGGGCGGCGATGGCCATGCCCAGGGCGGCACTGATCGAGGTGCTGGAGTGGCCAACGCCAAAGGTGTCGTATTCGCTTTCCGCTCGCTTCGGGAATCCGGCCAGGCCGTCTTTGCGGCGGATGCTGCCCATCTGCTCCCGGCGGCCGGTGAGGATCTTGTGGGGGTAGGCCTGGTGGCCGACATCCCAGACCAGGCGATCTTCCGGGGTATTGAACACGTAGTGCAGGGCCACCGTCAGCTCCAGCACGCCCAACCCGGCACCGAAGTGGCCGCCGGTCTGGCCGACCGACCAGAGCAGAAACGCACGCAGCTCCCGAGCCAGCTGGGTCAGCTGTTCAGCCGGCAGATCCCGTAACTGGGCCGGTGAATCGATCCGGTCCAGCAGCGGCGTATTCGGGCGCTGCGACGGGATTTCCTTGAATGTGTAAGTATCCTGCATCTGCTCGGGTCTTTTCCGGAATGTTCGGCAACTGCTTGGCATTATAGGGGAACAGGCCGGTCTGTTTCACACCTGGGGCGCCAGTTTGTTGCGAGAATATTGAATCAGTGTGCGCCCTACCGGGGCCGGGGTTCAATGGGTCCTGGGCCTAATGGGTGCGAGCCACCACGTAATCCGCCATGGCTCGCAGCGGGTCCGCCTCGGGACCAAAGCTTTGGAGGCTGGTTTGTGCTCCCGACAGCAGGGCTGCCAGGTGCTCCCGGGCACCGGCCACGCCCAACAGGGCAGGGTAGGTCGGTTTGGCGCGCGCGAGGTCCGAACCTTGGGGTTTGCCGATGATTGCGGTATCGCCCTCGATGTCCAGCAGGTCGTCCTGGACCTGGAACGCCAGGCCTAGGGCCCGGGCGTAGGCGCCCAGGCTGGCCAGGGTGGCCTCCGAGACAGTCGGCGCGGTCAGTGCTCCCAGTTTCACGCTGGCTTCGATCAAGGCGCCGGTCTTGTGCCGGTGCATGGTCTCAAGCTGGGCCAGGGACAGGGTCTTGCCCACCGATTCCAGGTCAATGGCCTGGCCGCCAACCATGCCCTGATGACCGCTGGCCCGGGCCAGTTCCTGCACCATCGCTAGGCGAGCTTCGGCAGAGCCGTTGCCACCATTGGCCAGCCAGCCGAAGGCCAGGGACTGCAGGGCGTCGCCGGCCAGGATGGCGGTGGCCTCATCGAAGGCGATGTGGGTGGTGGGCCGGCCCCGGCGCAGCTCGTCGTCATCCATGGCCGGCAGGTCGTCGTGAATCAGGGAGTAGGCGTGGATCAGTTCCACCGCGCAGGCCGCTGCCAGGGCCTGGTCCTCCGATTCGCCGACCGCGCGCGCCGCTGCCAGGCACAGGGCCGGGCGAATGCGCTTGCCACCGCCGAGCACGCTGTAACGCATGGCTTCCTGCAGCCGGTCGGAGGCCGCGCTGCGCTCAATGCAGCGCTCCAGTTCGGCGTCTACACGTACCCGACAGGTTTCCAGGAAGTCCAGGGCCAGTTTGTGCGGATCAGTCATCAGTTGGCGTCATCCGGCGTGAAGGGGCGGGTCTCCAGCGAGCCATCGCTGTTCTGCACCAGCTGTTCCACCCGCTGCTCGGCGTTCTTCAGGGCTTGCTGGCATTCCCGGGTCAGCTTTACGCCGCGCTCGAACGCGGTCAGCGATTGCTCGAGGGAAAGTTCGCCCTGTTCCAGGTCCCGCACGAGCTTTTCCAGTTCATCCAGGGATTTTTCGAAGTCAGCAATGGATGTGGCGCCTTGTTCACTGGCCATCAGGGCCCTCCGATCGGGTGTCAGAATTTGGCGGATTATACCAGAGCTTGCCGGCTACCGCTGCCAATGGAAGCGCCGATATTCAAGCGCTTGGCCATTGGGGCCCCAGCTCTGTTCAGTGACCACCACCTGCCCCTGCCGGGACAGGCTGACCACGGTAGTGGCGCGGGTGCCGTAGTCCTCGCCGACGATGAACGGCGACGACAGGAAGCGCTCGGTGTCCAGGCTGACCCCGGTGTCTGGCAGCAGGTGATCGGGCGCGGGCGTGGTGTCTTGCAGTACCGTCACCAGCTGTTGGTGCAGGGAGTCCACGTCTTTACCAGCGGCGGCCACCAGGTCGGTGACGTTCTGGCGCAGACGCAGCAGCTTGGGCCAGGGCGTTTGCAGCAGGTGGTTGCTAAGGCCGTAAGCACCCCGGTGGACCCGGCGGCCGGGGTGGGCATCACGGTTGCTGTAATACCAACCCACGGAGGGTGTCAGATGCACCAGGTTGAACCCGGCGTACTGGCCGGAATGGGTGGACAGGGACGTAGCCAGGACCGGAAGCGGCTCCTCCAGTGCTCGCAGGGGCAATTCACCACGGCTGGTCTGGCCCAGCTCCGGGCTGCCCTCGCGCACGTTGGTCACCGCGCTGACCCGGCCATCCTCACCCAGGGCGAGCCAGGTGCCGCCGGATTGCAGGTCCCGCCCGGCCAGGATTCGGGTGCCTTTGTCGGTGGTCCACCAGTCCATGGCTGCCGTAGGGCGGCGGAAAAATTCATCCCGGTTGGCGGCGAGCACCAGTGGGAACTCCGGGTTCTGGCCAAGGGTAAAAGCAATCAGGCACATGGTCGGTCTGGGCGCTCCGGGAGTTAATGAAGTTGCCAGTTGTGGTGTGTATCATACCAGCCTCGTTTTCTTGGGGGTGTGGGCAAGCTGATGACCCTGTTTTACGTGTTCACGTCGTACCTGGCACTCGGTGCCCTGGCCGGGACCCTGGCCGGTCTGTTTGGTATCGGCGGTGGACTGATCATCGTGCCGGTGCTGATCTTCAGTTTTGGTCTGCAGGGAGTCAGTCCGGAGGTGGCCGCTCATCTGGCGGTGGGTACCTCCCTGGCAACCATCGTGTTCACCTCCCTCAGTTCCATACGTTCCCACGATCAGCGCGGCGCCGTGCGCTGGGAGATCTTCCGGCCCATGGCCGTCGGTATCGTGGTCGGCGCGTTTCTGGGCGCCTGGTCGGCGTCCTTGCTGAGCGGCCCGGTGCTGGAGCTGGTGATCGGCGTGTTCGTGATTGCCGTGGCCATCAAGATGCTCACCGGCGCCAACCCCAAGCCCGGCCGGGACGTGCCCGGCCATTCCGGGCTGGCGGCCTCAGGGGGCGTGGTCGGCTGGGCCTCGGCTATCTTTGGCATCGGTGGTGGCACCCTGACGGTGCCCTACCTGAACTGGTGTAACGTGCGCATGCAGCAGGCGGTGGGCACCTCCGCCGCCTGTGGCCTGCCCATCGCCGTGGCCGGTGCCCTGGGTAACGTCTGGACCGGTTGGAGCCACGCCAGTCTGCCGGACTACAGCGTCGGCTTCATCTATCTGCCCGCGCTGCTCGGCATCGTGCTGACCAGCGTGTTTTTTGCCCGCCTGGGCGCGGCACTGGCGCATCGACTGGACGCCGTCGTGCTTAAACGCATCTTTGCCGTGGTCCTGCTGCTGGTGGGATTCCGTTTCCTTATGAGCTAAGAGGTGGTTGATGCTGCAGCATCCCCAGATTGATCCGGTGGCCGTTGCCATCGGTCCCTTCAAAATTCACTGGTACGGCCTGACCTACCTGGTTGGCTTCGTGGCTGGCTGGTGGCTGGGTCGGCTGCGCACTCGCAAGCCCTGGTCACCGATCAACGAAGAGCAGATGGGCGACCTGCTGTTCTACCTGGCCCTGGGTGTGATCCTGGGCGGCCGCTTCGGCTACGTGCTGTTTTACAATTTCGACGCCTTCCTGGCCGACCCGCTCTGGCTGCTGAGGGTGTGGGAAGGCGGCATGTCGTTCCACGGCGGTTTGCTGGGCGTGATGCTAGCCATGTGGTGGTACGGCCGCAAAGTGGGCGCCGGGTTCTGGAAAATCGCAGATTTCGTCGCCCCGCTGGTGCCGGTCGGCCTGGGCGCCGGCCGCATCGGCAACTTCATCAACGGCGAGCTCTGGGGCAAACCCACCGACGCGTCCTGGGGCATGGTGTTCCGCACCGCGCCCGACGGTCTGGCCCGGCATCCGTCGCAGCTGTACCAGTTTGCCCTTGAAGGCGTGGCCCTGTTCGTCATCCTCTGGTGGTTTTCCGCCAACCCCCGGCCGCGCATGGCGGTGTCCGGCATGTTCCTGATCTTCTACGGCGTGTTCCGCTTCCTGGTGGAATTCGTGCGAGAGCCGGACCCGCAATTGGGCTACCTGGCCTTCGACTGGCTCACCATGGGGCAGGTACTGTCGACCCCCATGATCCTGGCCGGTGCCGTGTTAATGTTTATTGCTTATCGGAGAACTGCAGAATGAAAGCCTACCTCGACCTGATGCAGGACGTCGTCGACAACGGATTCGACAAAGGTGACCGCACCGGCGTCGGCACCCGCTCCGTGTTCGGCCGCCAACTGCGCTTCAACCTGCAGGACGGCTTTCCCCTGGTCACCACCAAGAAAGTGCACCTGCGCAGCATCATCTACGAGCTGCTCTGGTTCCTGAAAGGTTCCACCGACAACAACTGGCTGAAAGAGCGCAAGGTATCGATCTGGAACGAATGGGCGCTGGAAGACGGCGACCTCGGCCCGATCTACGGCAAGCAGTGGCGCAGCTGGCAGTGCCCGGATGGCCGGGTAGTGGACCAGATCAGCGAAGTGATCGAACAGATCAAGACCAAGCCCAACTCCCGCCGCCTGATCGTTTCGGCGTGGAACCCGGCCGAACTGCCGGACGAATCCATCGGCCCCCAGGACAATGTGCGGGAAGGCCGCATGGCCCTGGCACCCTGCCACTGCCTGTTCCAGTTCTACGTCGCCGACGGCAAGCTCTCCTGCCAGCTCTACCAGCGCAGCGCCGACCTGTTCCTGGGCGTGCCGTTCAACATCGCTTCCTACGCGCTGCTGACCCACATGATTGCCCAGCAATGCGACCTGGACGTGGGTGAGTTCGTGCACACCTTCGGTGACTGCCATCTGTACCAGAACCACCTAACCGACGACATCGTACTCGAACAGCTCAAGCGCGAACCGCGGGCGTTGCCGAAACTGGTGATCAAGCGTAAGCCGACGTCTATCTTTGAGTATGAGCTGGAAGATTTTGAGTTCGAGGGGTACGAGCCGCATCCGGTGATTAAGGCGCCGATTGCTATCTAGCTTGGGCGTTTGTTTCTGCGGCCCTCTTGTTTGGAGTGGCCGGTCGGTGGTTAAGGGGGTTCGAAAACCGCTGTGAACACGTCCGTGTGCGCTTGGCTCCGCCATCCCTGGCTCCGCACATTTTCGAACCACCTTAACCACCGACCGTCTCTTACTTGCGGAGACAGACGGTCGGGCTAAGCGCCGCAGGGCGCTTACAGGTGCGGTGTGGGGGATGGAG
>JBPEXK010000095.1:0-5147 GCA_052031745.1 Marinobacter sp.
CGCGATCCCGGGGTCAATGTTGCCAAGCTCCTGAATTCCTTCTGGGTATCCACCAGCTATCCCGACGCGTCGATCTGGCCCAATCATGTCGCTGCGTTGGGCGGAACGGTCCGAGCCACGGCGTCCCTGTCACTGGTGGCAGGCATGAGCATTTCGGAGGCTTCGATTTACGGCCGTCGTCCCGAGGTCCGGGCCCTCGATTTCTTCAAACGCGCTGGAAAACACTGTGACGCGGGCGGTGAGTTGGCGGAATTTGTCGAGGCGGAAAAAGCGGCTGGCCGAACCCTCTACGGCTATGGTCGGCCGCTAGCGAGCACCGATGAGCGCATTCCCTACACCCTGGCCAAAGCCCGGGAATATGAACTCGATGGCGGCCGTTACCTGCAGATGGCGTTAGACGTGCACGCCTACCTGAACGAAAAATACGGCTATTCCATGAACGTGGCCGCCGTTCACGCCGGCTTGGTGGCGGATCTCGGCCTGACCTGTCAGGAATACCAGACGTTTCTGACCCCGGTGTTTGTCACTGGCATGGCGCCTTGTTATCAGGATACCCGAGATAGGCCAGAGGGCAGCTTTTTCCCCGTGCGGTGCACCAACATCGTGTACGACGGGCCGGCTAAGCGGTCATGGGGCAGTTAGAACTGGTACTGGGCCTCGACGTAGGCTGACCGGCCCGGCAGCGGGTAGTCGCCGGGAATGTTAGGCCGCGGGTCGGAATAAGGGCTGGGCGCGCGCGCGTCGGCGTTGAAGGCGTTGCGAACCGACACGGCAAGGTCAAAGCCGTGCCACAGGCCATAGGTGCGCGCGGTGACATCCACCGTGGTGTAGTCGTCCACCGGTTCCCGGGCGTCCGATGGCGCGCGTTTCTGTTCGCCCACCCAGTTCACCTGGGTGTTCAGGGCCCAGGCCGGTACGACCCGCCATTCTACCCGGGCGTAGGCCTGATGGTTTGGGGCCTCGCCCACCGATTGGTCGCTCTCCTGGTCTTCCGCCCTCTGGTAGGCGTAGTTGGCAATCAGGTTCAGGTTATCCAGGGCCTGGTAGGATGCCTCCAGTTCACCGCCATGACCTTTGCGCTTGCCGGAGTTCTGGTACTGGCTGGAAACCGCGCCAGCAGTGGGCTCGGCGTTGATCAGATCGTCTATTTCGTAATAGAAAACATTCACACCGTAAAACAGTCGGGAACTGGCCTGGTACGCCAGTGCCAGTTCGACCGTGTCGATGGTTTCCGGGTCCAGATCGTCGTTACCCCCCAGAATCGGGTTGTTGGCGGCGTATTGCTCATTCAGTGACGGCGCCCGGAAGGCGCGGCCGTACAGCAGCTTGGTGGTGAGGTTGTCGGTGGTGGCCCAGATCAGGGCGGCCCGGGGGTTCACGGTTTCCCCAAAATCGGCGTAGTAGTCGTAGCGCAGGCCGCTCACCAGTTGCCAGTTCTGGGCAAACTGCCATTCATCCTGCACGAAGGCGTAATAATTCTTGCGGTCTTCTTCCGGCATCCAGACCTGGTCCGGGTCGTCGGAAACGTCCACCACCTGGCCCTTGGGGCTGAAATCCGGATTGAAGTTCTTGCTCTCGGAGACCTCATAGAGATCGGCCCAGAAGGCGCCAACCCCGGACAGGATGCGGTGGTTGTCGAAGTTGCTGTAAATCGAATTCAGATCCAGCCGGACTTGTCGCTCTTTGTAGCCAGGGTTGCCGATGAAGCCATCGGGAAAAGCGCCGCCAAAGGCACCGGGAGGGAACAGGAATATGTCGTTCTCCGGTTCCTGGGTCAAATTGAAATAGCTGGCTCGGGCCTCGATGTCGAGTCCGTCGGCCACCTCCAGCCAGTGGTAGCTGTAGTCCAGGTTGATTCGCTGGGACTCGTAGTGCCCCTCGGGGTCCAGCGCCTCCGCCAAGCCTGGCCCGGTGCCAAGGTTGCGACGGTCCTGGAGCCCGGCCCGGAACTGCCAGCGCTCACCGGCCAGTTCCAGCCGAGCTTCCAACTGATCGGCCGAGGTGTTCACCGGCCCGGGCGCCAGCGAGGCCGAGGTGTTGAAGGCCTCGTCGAAGTTGGTCTGGGCATCCCGGTCAATGGAGCGCCGCCAGCCGTCGGTGCTCTGGTGCTCCAGCACCAGGCTGATGTCGGTGTTGTTCCAGTCCGTGGCTGCTTCTACCCAGGCGGCTCTGGTGTCGAAGCTGCCAGCGCGAGCACCCGTAACCACGCCGTCAATGTCATCCGGGCTCTTGGTGATGATATTGATGACCCCGGCGTAGGCATCCGCGCCGTACAGGGCCGACCCCGGTCCGCGAATTACCTCAATGCGCTGAATCGCCTTTACCGGCATGCCGCCCCAGGCGTTGCCCCGGTTGCCAAACATGGCGGTGGTGGCGGGGATGCCGTTGATCAGCAGCAGAGCCTGGGGGTTGGACGTAGAGGTGATGCCTCGAAAAATGTACTTGGGCGCAAAGGCCTGGTCGGAGCGGTTTACGTGCAGTCCAGGGACGGTTTCCAGTACCTCGTCCAGGTCGGTGGCGCCGATGGCGGCGATGTCTTCCGCGCTGATCACCGAGGTGATGGCCGCGGCTTTGTCCAGTGGCGTCGCGGTGCCTGACGCGATAGACACCACACGAATCTGCCCCAATTCCTCCAGTGGGAGGTCCCACAGGGCGTCCTCATCGGTATTGGCGTGCGCCGGTGTGGCAGCCACCATGCTGGCGAGAGCCCAGGGCCCAAGGCACCGGCGGGCGCTCAGTTTGAGCATGGATGGACCGTTCGAGTGGATCATTTCCGGGCCTCGGCGCTTCGACGAATCGGGTTGGTACTGTTGGTGCAATTCTTTGGTTTTATTGGCAACAACAAGGTGCGCGAAACAGCCGTAGGGCTGAAAAATCCCTTGGCCGGGCAAGAGAATTGCTGGTTAAACCGGAGTTTAGACGCATTTTGGGACCAAGCAAACCGGGACCCGGGGTAGATCTGCGTCAAATTGTTACGGTGCGTGATCTTTGCGCTCGTCCTGTTCCGATACAGTGAAAAACGTCACAAAAACGTCTAAACAGGGCGATTACTTTCTAGTTAGGTTATAAAATGACCAAAAAATGTCGCCTCGAGCGGCGGAGCAACCGGGGTTTGGGTCATGGAAAGATGCACGGGAGTGGCAAGTGGTTCGGTTCAGGCAGGGCAATTCCTGCGCGCGGGCGTCATTGCCTGCGGGTGTGCGCTGTTTGGATTGCCGGTCGGCGTGATGGCGGAAAGTCCCGCAGTGGATGACGCCTTTGAATACGAGGAGCGCTCCACCATCGACACCATTCCGCTGCGCTCCATCGAGGAAGAGGCGCTGGCCAACACCATCATTGAGGGTGGTCTCGAGGCACCCGCCGCGGGGGTGCCGGTTTCGCCAACCGCCGACGACGATTTCTACCTGGATCCGCTGGCGCTGCAGCCCAGGGACAGCCGTACCGATCTGGGCCGCTCAGAGGTCCCGGTGGAGTTTCAGTTCAGCAACCCCAAATTCATCCCGGGTCAGGTTCACAGCGGCAGCTATGTGATCCGTCCACCGTCCAATCGCAGTTACGAGGCGCTCAACGTCAATCTCAAGGAGCGTTGAGCAGTTTCGGTTCAGGCGGCGGCCGATCCGCTGACTTCGGACTTGTTCAATACGTCCTGGTAGAAAAACGTCAACGCCTGGCTGGCCTGGTTCAGTCGTGCCCGAGACACCTGAATCCGGTCGCGGAGGTAGGCAAGAAAGGCCTGGCGGTCTTCACTGGCCAGGTTCTCCGGGTCTTTCATGTCGTGAAACAGCACGAAGCGGGCGATCCAGTGCAGGTAGTTCTGCTCGGCACGCTGGTTCAGCTGTTGTTGACGAATCTCGCTTTTGACGCGGCCAATCAGGCCGGGCTGGGTCTGTTCCAGCGCTTCGGTGATATCCATGGGCAACTACTTCCATTTCCGTTCTTCTTATTATGGTGCGCGCATCATATGACAATCGTTTGAAGGCCGCAAAACTTCGGGATGGAAAAGTGATCCCGGTCAAGGCGACCGGGATCGCGCCGAGGCGTGCTTACTTCAGGGCGTTCAGCTTGTCGATGTACTGCTGCATGGCCTCATCCTGGGATGTGCCTTTCAGGTTGGCCCAGGCGTCGTATTTGGCGCGGGCGACGAAATCCATCATGCCCGGGCGCTTGCCGGAGACGTCACCTTCGGTGGCCTGCTTGTAGAGGGCGTAGAACTCCAGCTTCATCTCGTTGGAGGGCTGGAAATCGCCTTCGGCGTTCTGGATGTAGTTCACGGCTTCGTCGAACTGGGTTTTCAGGTCACTCATGGTTTTCTCCTTGCTGAGCGTTGGCCGATGATAAAATCTGGCCGAGTATAGCCACCCCGGGTGCCAGCGTCATTGGCCAAACGTTCCTTTCCCTCGACGAATGGGGTATTGTCCCGAGCCAAAAATTTCGTTAGGGAGAGTGCCGGACATGGCCAATGCCAACAAGCTTTCTGGAATTGTAAGTAAAATCAATCGCCTGCCTGATTTCGCCCGGTCCAGGGCGCTGACGCTGTTCTTTGGCAAAGTAGTCCCGTTCACCGGCACTACCGGCATTCGCATCGAGTCCCTGGATCAGGAGCGCTGCGTCATCAGCCTCGCCAACAAGCGCCGGGTCCAGAATCACATCGGTGGTGTCCATGCCGTGGCCTCGCTGGTGCTGGCGGAATCCGCCACCGGCTTCCTGGTCGGTCTGAATGTGCCTGACTCCAAGGTGCCGGTGATCAAGACCGCCCACGCCGAGTACACTCGCCGCGCCAAGGGCGATATGACGGTTGAGGCCCACCTGACCGAGGCGCAGCGCGAGCGCATGCGCACCGAGGACAAGGGCGATGTCTCAGTACCGGTGACCATCCGCGACAGCGAACACAAAGAGCCGATCGAAATCGAGATGGTCTGGGCCTGGACCCCGAAGCGTCGCTGAGCCAACCCCCGCTCCCAGAATGTGAGTCCGGTAAAACTTTGCCCGGGCTCACATTCTGGCGAGTTTTTGCTTGAGCGGCCCCAACCCCCTGTGTAGAGTCCATCGCGTTGCGTGCCAGGACGGCGCGTACAAGGGATTGAACAACTGCAAATGATTTGCACAGGGAGCAAGCGCATGTCTTCAAAAGACGGTTCCGTCGCGCC
>JBPEXK010000096.1:0-6677 GCA_052031745.1 Marinobacter sp.
CCACCGAGTTCAACAAGTACGGCCGCAACCGGATCGCCGAAGGCAAACTGCCGATCTGTGCGGAAATGTGCTCCACCAAAGCCCTGTTGGCCGGTGACGGCAACGAGGTGGCGGACATCTATCGCCAGCGCGTGGTGAACCGTGGTTTCGGTTCCGGCGCCTGGGGCTGGGGCACCGCCTACGAGAAGAAGGGAGCGTAACAACTTCCCTGGGTTGCGGGGCCTGAAATGTTCCGCAACCCAGGGTCCCGCTTTCCTCTTGTTGATCCCGCTGGAGTGCTCCCATGAAATCAAAACTCATTAGTGCCGCTCTGTTCGCCCTGGCGGCGCTGATTATCAATCCGGTCTGGGCCGAAGAGCCCGGGGCGGCAGATAGATCCGCCACCGGCGGTGCGCAAACCCTCGAAGACATCATGGCCCGTCAGGAACAGTTGAAGGTCGACGAATCCTTTCGGTCCGAAAACCTTGGCAATCCCGACAACGCCGCCCCGATCAGCAGCGAACTGGGCACCAACGGCGGTCGCTCGGATGCCGACGTGTGGCGCGGCCTGCGCTACAACGAACTTGACCCACGCACCCAAGTCGACAGCCCAGCCGCCACCGTGCTGATCCAGGACGGCGGCATGCCGTGGTACAAGCTGCGGGAAGGCCCGGTCATCACCTACGGTGGTGGCGCCATCCTCGGCATGATCGCATTGCTGGCGATCTTCTACTTCGTCCGCGGCCGCATCAAGATCGACGGCGGCCCCGCTGGCACCACCATCGAGCGGTTCAAAGCCATCGAACGATTCGGTCACTGGCTTCTGGCCGGCTCATTCGTCGCACTGGGATTGACGGGCCTGATCACCCTGATGGGGCGCAGCTTCCTGATCCCGATAATGGGGCCTGAAGCCTTCGCGACCCTGGCCGCCGGGTCCAAGTGGCTGCACAACAACATCGCCTGGGCGTTCATGCTTGGCCTGGTGTTGACCTTTGTGATGTGGGTACACCACAACATCCCCAACAAGCTGGATTGGCAGTGGCTGAAAGCGGGCGGAGGTATCTTTACCGACGGTCACCCCTCGGCGAAGAAGTTCAACGCCGGCCAGAAAATCGTGTTCTGGATGGTGATGATCCTGGGCTTTTCCGTGTCACTGTCGGGGCTATCACTGCTGTTCCCGTTCCAGATGCCGATGTTCGCCGACACCTTCGGCCTCATTAACAGCGTCCTGGGCACCAGCCTGCCCACCGACTTGGCGCCCCACGAGGAGATGCAGTACGCCAACATCTGGCACTCCATTGTTGCTTTCGTGATGATGGTGGCCATCCTGGCCCACATCTACATCGGATCGGTGGGTATGGAAGGCGCCTTCGACGCCATGGGCAACGGCCAGGTCGACCTGGAATGGGCCCGCCAGCACCACGACCTGTGGGTTGCCGAAGTGAAGGCGAAACAGGACAAGGGAGGCTCGTCATGAAAGTCATGATCGCCGGCTTTGTCGCCGCCCTGGTGATTGCCTACGCCGCACCGCTGGTGCTGAACCAGTTCGGCTGGTCCTCGGCCGAGCAATACAGCAGCGAATCGAGCGTTCGCCTTGATCAAGACGGCCACTGACCCCGCACCCGAGAATGCAGAGGTGTACCAGATCGACGCCGTCGGTCTGGTATGCCCCCTGCCCATCCTGCGCTTCAAGAAGCGTACCCAGCACCTGGCCAGCGGCACCCAGGTCGATTTCCTGGCGGACGACCCGAGCGGCCGTAAGGACCTTCAGGCTCTGTGTGAACTGACCGGCCACGAAATCGAATGGATGCGTGAAGAAGACGCCGGCGTGACCCGCTACCGCATTCGCTTGGCCTGAATCATCAGATAGCCAGCCTGGGCATACCTGCCCCGTCAGGTGACACACCCTTACATTAGTTAGAAAACTCACACAGTTGCCCGACACAACGACTACATCCACTCCGGGCACCTGGGGTTTAACCTCGACCCTACTACTGGAATTGACGGCGCTGAACCCAAACGATTGGTGATTCAGAGCCTCTTTCCGTTTGAACGCCGAAAAAAGGGAGAGGTACGCACAATGAACAAGTTCAAAAAACTCTGCTACCAGGGATGCCTCATTGCCGCGGGAGCCGGCCTGCTGGTGGCCTGCGGAGGCTCAGGATCCTCCAGCTCGGATAGCGGCGCGGCCGCACAGGGCGGCACCACTGCCTACAATGGCCCTGGTTCGAAATGGGATATCACCCTCGCCGACGCGGGCAATTTTACGATCGAGCGCCGGGAGTCGCCGGTGGATCCGGTCACGCTGACCATTGAAGGTACCTACGAGCGACTCGATTCTGGCTTCGTGAGTCTCGAGGTAGGCTCCGCCAACGGTACCGACGCACCCAATCCCGGCGACGCAGCCTGGGCCCTGGAAGTGCCAGGCTACGCCTTCCTGCTCAAGCCCATCGGCGGCGATCAAATGATTGCCATGGTGACTGCCGGTGAGTGCCCGACCGGTGACCTGAACGCCAACTGGGTGATGGTGAAGAAAAACTTCGGCTCAGACGCGACATCCGCCACCCAGGACTATTTCGGCACCTTTGCCTTCGATGGCGCAACCTCGACACCTTCATTGCCTACCAAGCGCGCTCTCACTACCGGCTACCCGCTGGTGACTGACGGTGGCATCTCCGGCAGCGGCAACTGCGAGGATGGATTGATGCTGGTCGGCGATCCTTCGGACCAGGCCGCCATGTACCTGACGGAGAGCGGCGGGGCCATTGTTCAAACCAACATTTCCGACGAAGCGGATTCCAGCTTTGTCTTTGGCCTGCAGGCGGACGCTCTCGAGGGCGCTGATCTGGATGGCAACTACGCCGGCATGCTGTTCGACGACAACATGAGCGAAGGCGACAAGATCAGCCCGGTGTCTCTTAGCTGCGAGTCCGGCGTTTGCACCGGTGCCCTGGTGACAGACATCGAAGCCGGCACCTTGAGCTCTGAGACGGTTACCGTGACTCTGACCGGTACCCTGTCCGGCGACTTCATCACCGGCACCATTCAGGACAGCGACAGCAACATGGGCAACCTGGCCTGCATGGCGGACCAGAACGCCGCCGGCTCAGATAAGACCATTGTCACCTGCGTGGGACAGTCCCCCGGCGACAACACTCAAATGTTTAACGTCATGTTCGTCAGCCGCTAGCCTGTCGGTTAGCAAGACCTGACAGGAGCACACAAAAGTACACAGTGTTCCTGGCCTTTTAACATTGACTTGGCAGTTGCCCCGGGCATGATTACTAAACGTTCAGTTTTCGGCTGAGGCCCACAACTTCATTCCGGAGAAGCGCACCATGAACGGGGCAAAAACCTTTCTATCCGATCTTTCTGTTGGAACCAAGCTTGCGGCCGCCTTCGGCGTGTTGCTTGCTCTCATCGTTGGAATTTCTGTGTCTGGTTGGTTGGGCCAGAATGCCATAGCCGACAGAACCGATAAGGCTGACCAGATCAATCGTGTGGTGAAACTGATGCTGTCCAGCCGCACGGCGGAAAAGAATTTCGACGCCAGGCGCACCGATGAGTACAAGGACCAGCTCCACGACTTTACCGCTGAGATCAAGGCCATCACGGAGAACCTCAAGCCGCGCTTCAGCGTTGCGGAAAATCAAAAATCGATGGAACAGATACAGCAACTGGTCATCGACTACGAGCGACAGTTCGATGATTTCGTTGTAGCTGCTGGCGAACGTAACCAAGCCCTGGCCGGAATGCGTGACAGTGCTCGCGCGGCCGGTGAACGCCTGACCACGCTGAAGGAAGAATTCCGGAAAACTCTGATCAATGATCTCGACAGCGGACGCGCAACGTCAGCCATCGAGGCGGTGGTACAACAAGCCGATTATGCCAACCAGATGCTGCGCTGGATTCTCGAGGCCCGGCGCGCTGAAAAGAACTATCTGATTTTTGAAGATCCCCAGTACGTAGATGCGGTGGCGGACAAGATTGCGTCGATCAAGACCACAGCGGAAGCGCTTTCCGACACCTTCTTTGATCAGCGGTCACGCAATCGCGTTCAAGAAGCCGTGGACGACGTGACCAGCTACGAACAGAATTTCCAGAGTTTCCTGGACATCAACACTCGCGAGAATCAGATAAAAGATGGGATGGTCGCCAGCGCCCGGGAAGCGATGTCGGTGGCAGAAGACGTTCGCGCAGACCAAAAAGCTCAAATGCAGGAATTGCAGGCAGAGGTTCAAACTCGAGCAGCGAGCCTGAGCGTTGTGGCGATTGTCGTAGGCATCCTGTCCGCGGTTGTCATCACCAAATTGATCGTACCGCCATTGCGCCAGGCCAAGAAGATGGCGATCCAAATTGCCGATGGTGATTTGACCGTCGAGGCTCCCCCCGCCTCCAAAGACGAGGTGGGCGAGCTGATGCATGCCCTGCATCGAATGGTCACTGGGCTCCGCAACATGGTCGAAGAACTGACCCAGAGTGCCCAGGAAGTGGCCGCGTCATCAGAAGAGCTTTCGGTGGTCACGAACCAGACCAAAGAGGGCATCAATCGCCAGAACGAAGAAATCGATCAAATGGCGACCGCACTGGAACAAATGTCAGCGACGATCCAGGAAGTCGCCAAAAATGCGGAACACGCCTCAGCGGAAGCAGAGAGCGCCAACGTCGCGTCCGACAAAGGTCAGTCCCTGGTTTCTGAAAACCGCCAGATGGTCCAGGCGCTGTCGAGGGAAGTCGCCCAAGCCGCTGACGACATCGAAGCGGTCAAAGACGAGTCGAATGCGGTCGCTGGCGTCATCGAAGTTATTGAGGACATTGCCGAACAGACCAACCTTCTGGCGCTGAATGCCGCAATCGAAGCGGCGAGAGCGGGAGAACACGGGCGAGGTTTTGCGGTGGTCTCGGACGAGGTGCGCAATCTTTCCCTGAGAACACAGGAATCCACATCCAGCATTACCAACCTGATCCGTACGCTGCAGGATAAGGCTGCCAACGCCGTTGAACGCATGAAATCCAACGAGGCCAAGGCCGAACAGGCAGGCATGAAAAGCGATGAAGCGGTTGAGTCGCTGCGCGAGATCAACCGGGTGATCACTGGCTTGCTGGAGATAAATGCCCAGACCGCATCTGCGGCGACCGAACAGAGCGCAGCAGCGACCCAAATCAGTCAAAGCGTGCAAACGGTCCGGGACATTTCCAACCAGACCATTCGGGGCGCCGAAGAGACGGCCGGCTCGAGTGACGAACTGGCGCGACTGTCGCAATCGCTGCAGAATCTTGTGTCTCAGTTCAGGGTCTGAGGCACGACGAATCTGGGCGCCCAAGATCCATAGCAAGCGAACCTTCGTATATCCCGGTCCATTTTCACGCGCAGTACGCGAAGGACCAAGATCAAATGAGGGACGCACAAGTACCATTGACGCTGACCAGTCAGCAGATTGCGACGCTGCAGGACATGATCCTGGAGAAACAACTCGAGATTGCCACCGCGCAATCAGAAGGCCAGACCACCGAGGATGCTGCTGCCCTGCGTGAGCAAATGAGCCACATCACCGATCTGCTCATGGCGTTGAACCTTGCCCTGCCCGAACATCAGGCCGCCGACGTCGAGGGCCTGGTGACCATTCGGCAGAAAGACACCGCCCGGTAAACGCTGCCGTTGAGCCTGAGCAGTTGTCTGATCGTACTGACTAAGATGCGATCCTTGGCAACGACAGGTCGGTCTTGATGGAAACCCTTGCACTTTTATTCACCGCCGCGCTGTTTGGCGGCATGATTCTCTACTCGGCCGGGTTCGCCGGCTTCCTGTTCGCGGTGTTACCGCCAGACACCGCCGGCGCCTCGATTCGCCGGGCCTTTCCGGTCTTCTACCTGCTGGTCATTGGGGTGGCCGGGCTGGCCGCGGTGTTTGCCCTACCCGGACATCCCTGGAGTTCGCTTTGGCTCGGGCTGATCGCGCTCACCACCATCCCGACCCGGCAGGTATTGATGCCGGCCATCAACGCCGCCAAGGACAACGGTGAAAAACGCAAGTTTGGTGTCCTGCACGGCTTATCGGTGCTGGTGACTCTGGCTCACATTGTTATTGCCGGCTGGGTGCTGACCCGCTTCCTGCCATGAGCCGTCTTTTCTTCCTACACCCAATCCAGTAACGCCGAGCCGCTACCAGTAATGTTGGGAGGGGTCAGGAACCATCCTGCTGGCAGTGCGGGCACAGGTACAACCGCCGGCTGGCCACCACGGTTTTCTGGATAGTGCTGCCGCACTCGTGGCAGGCCCGGCCCTCGCGATTGAACACCATGTGCCGGCGCTGACCAAAGGTCCAGCCCTCGTTCTTTAACGCTTGCGCACGTTCCGGGTCGTTGGTGACCCCTTTGAGCACGTAGGTGCGGTCGACCAGCCTGAGCACCGCCTCGGCCAGGCGCACCTGGGTCTGTTCATCCAGGTCCCGGGGCCGGGTCTTGGGCGTGAGGCGCGCCTCGAACAGGATTTCCGAGCGCAGGTAATTGCCGATACCGGCAATGAAGCCTTGGTCCAGCAGCAGGCCGCCGAGGCCACGACCGCGAAAGCGCTGGTCATCGAATACCTCCAGCAGATCTTCCACGGTTACCGTCTGGTTCAGCGGATCTGGCCCCAGGCGAGCCAGGTAGTCCACCTCATCCAGGGCCTCGGGCCGAACCAGGCGAATGTCGGACGCG
>JBPEXK010000097.1:0-1621 GCA_052031745.1 Marinobacter sp.
GTGGAGAGCAAGACCGGACACGCCTTCATCAAGCAGCGCATGCGTGCGGAGGATGCCCTGTACGGTGGCGAGATGAGCGCCCACCATTATTTCCGGGACTTCGCCTATTGCGACAGCGGCATGATTCCCTGGTTGCTGGTGGCCGAGCGCCTGAGCCAGTCCGGTCAGAGCCTGTCCGAGCTGATCGACGCGCGCATCGAGGCGTTTCCCGCCAGTGGCGAGATCAACCGCACCGTGGACGATCCGGCCGTGGTGCTCGAAGCCGTCGAGGGCATTTATCTGCGCCAAGCCTTGTCGTTGAATCACATCGACGGCTTGAGCATGGAGTTCGACCACTGGCGCTTTAACCTGCGCATGTCGAACACTGAGCCGGTGATTCGGCTAAATGTGGAAAGCCGAGGCGATCGGGCGCTCATGGAAGCGCGAACGGAGACGCTGCTGAACCAGATTGAACAGCTGTCCAAGCCCATCCGCGGCCCGCGCGAGGCGGTAACGCTGTAACGGGCGCTGGCGGCTGCGGTCCGGCTGACAAGGAATCGTTGGGATCAGCCCAGCGGTTCCGGTTCCAGCTGCACGTGCTGGCTGTCGTCCGCCACCCCGATCACGCCGTCCTGGATGGTGACCTGAATATGCATGCTGCGCTGGGCTAGTCCCGCCAGAGCCTCGGTGGCCTCCTGGGGCAGGTTCACGATGGTCAGGTTATCGAAGCGGCTGAGCTTGTGGTGGTGCTTGTCCCACCACAGCGGCACCGCGCGGCCGCCGTAGGTGTAGAGGATGACCTGGCGGGCCCGGTTGCAGGCCTTACGCAGCCGGCCCTCCTCGGGCAGGCCCAGTTCAATCCACAGCTCGATCTCATCGCTCAGGCTCTTCTGCCACAGCTCCGGCTCGTCGTCGGTGCTCAGGCCCTTGGTGAACTCCAGGTGCTCGTCGGCGTTCAGGGCGAAGGCCAGGAGCCGGATCATCATGCGCTCGTCGGTTTCCGACGGGTGCTGGGCAATGGTGAGGTGATGGTCGGCGTAGTAGTGCCGGTCCATGTCCGCGATATTGAGGGTGGCTTTGAAGATGGTTGCCTTGAGTGCCATGAAAGGTCCGGATTGGTGTCTTGCTGCGAGTTTGCGCTAGTGTAGTGCAATTCTGCCTCAAAGAGCATGACGGCCTTTCGATGTTGCGCGGTTTCCTGATTCTGGTGCTGTTTTTCCTGCTGGGTGAAGCCCTGCGGTTGGTGTTTGCGCTGCCGGTCAGTGGCGGCGTGCTGGGCATGATCCTGATGACCGCGACCCTGATGCTGCAGGGCCGTGTCAGCGAGCAACTGGCGAGTGCCAGCCAGGCGCTGATTTCGGTGCTGATCCTGCTGATCATGCCGGGCGTGGTCGGTGCCTTCTTCACCGTGGCCGAATACCAGAGCCAGTGGCTGGCGCTGGTGGCAGCGCTGCTGCTGGGCACCGTGCTGAGTGTGCTGACTACATTACTGTTGATGCGGGCCCTGGTACACAGCGGCCAGCGGAGACCGGCCGATGACTGAATGGTTGGACCGACTGCTGGCGCTGCCGCAGACCCTTTCGGTAACGCCGATGCTCGCCATCGGCCTGACCCTGGCGGCTTATTTTGTCGGCAACGGGCT
>JBPEXK010000098.1:0-1252 GCA_052031745.1 Marinobacter sp.
GACCTGCTGGAAACCGGCATCAAGGTTATCGACCTGATCTGCCCGTTCGCCAAGGGTGGTAAGGTTGGCCTGTTCGGCGGCGCCGGCGTGGGCAAGACCGTAAACATGATGGAACTGATCAACAACATCGCGAAAGAGCACTCCGGTCTCTCCGTATTCGCTGGTGTTGGTGAGCGGACCCGGGAAGGTAACGACTTCTACTATGAAATGAAGGAGTCCAACGTTCTCGATAAGGTTGCCATGGTTTACGGCCAGATGAACGAGCCCCCCGGAAACCGTCTGCGTGTGGCCCTGACCGGTCTCACCATGGCCGAGAAGTTCCGTGACGAAGGTCGTGACGTACTGCTGTTCGTCGACAACATCTACCGTTACACCCTGGCGGGTACCGAAGTATCAGCCCTGCTGGGTCGGATGCCGTCTGCGGTAGGTTACCAGCCGACTCTGGCTGAGGAGATGGGTCAGCTCCAGGAGCGGATCACCTCCACCAAGACCGGTTCCATCACCTCGATCCAGGCGGTATACGTACCGGCGGACGATTTGACCGACCCGTCACCAGCGACCACCTTCTCGCACCTGGATGCGACCGTGGTACTGAGCCGTGACATCGCCTCCAAGGGTATCTACCCGGCGATCGATCCGCTGGATTCCACCTCTCGTCAGCTGGATCCGCTGATCATCGGTCATGAGCATTACGAAGTGGCTCGTGGCGTGCAGACCAACCTGCAGCGCTACAAGGAACTGAAAGACATCATCGCCATCCTGGGTATGGACGAACTGTCAGAAGAAGACAAGCTGACCGTTGCCCGTGCCCGTAAGATCGAGCGTTTTCTGTCCCAGCCGTTCCACGTTGCTGAAGTATTCACCGGTTCCCCCGGTAAGTACGTGTCCCTGAAGGAGACCATCAGCAGCTTTAAGGGCATCCTCAACGGTGACTATGACGACATGCCTGAGCAGGCGTTCTACATGGTCGGCACCATCGAGGAAGCGGTCGAGAAAGCCAAGGAAATGAAGAGCAAGGCCGAGAAGTAATTTGAGCCGTTGCACTTGTTTCCGGATCGATCAGAGAGGCAACTGACATGGGTATGACCGTGCATTGTGATGTGGTAAGTGCCGAAACAAAGATCTATTCCGGATTGATTGAGATGCTGATCGCGGCGGGCTCTGAAGGTGACCTGGGTATTGCCCCGGGTCACACCCCGCTGCTGACTCAGCTGAAGCCGGGTCCGATTCGGATCATCAAGCAGGGCGGTGA
>JBPEXK010000099.1:0-3894 GCA_052031745.1 Marinobacter sp.
GAGGCGGACATGAAGGCGCTGGAGCAGGACAAGATCAAGGGCGCTATCCGCACCGATTTCATCCTGTCCGCGGAAATCATTGCCATCACCCTGGGCACGGTCGCTGACGAAAGCTTTGGCATGCAGTTCCTGGTGCTGTCGGTGGTCGCCATCATGATCACTGTCGGGGTTTACGGCCTGGTGGCGGGGATCGTCAAGCTGGACGACGGCGGGCTGTACCTTAGCAAGCAGAACAGTGCAGTGGCCCAGAAGTTGGGGCAGGGCATCCTATGGCTGGCGCCGCACATGATGAAGGGGCTGTCGATCCTCGGCACGATCGCCATGTTCCTGGTCGGTGGCGGCATTCTGACCCATGGCCTGCCGCCGGTATACGACGCCATCCATCACTTTGCCGAAGGGTTTGGTGGTGGTGCGGCCTGGTTGGTGCCCACACTGGCGGATGGCCTGTTCGGGCTACTGGTCGGGGGTGCGCTGGTGGCGGTGGTTACCCCGCTACAGAAGCTCTGGGCAGCACGCTCCGCCTGAGTCAGGCGCAGGCATCGAACAGCCGGCTGACCAGTACCGGCACCGCCGTTTCCACCCGCAGGATGCGCGGGCCCAGATGCACCGGCTCACAGCCGGCCTCTTCCAGTTTGCCCACTTCATAGGGCGTGAAGCCGCCCTCAGGCCCGATGCACAGGGCGGTGGCCCGATCCACATGGGTCGGGCAGGGGGTGTCGGTGCCCGGATGGGCGACCAGGGCCCGTTTGCCGGCCAGCAAGTCCGGCAATTCGTCCTCCACGAACGGTTTGAACAGCTTGCGGATGTGTACTTTGGGCATCACCGTGTCCCGGGCCTGTTCCAGCCCCAGGGTCAGGTTCTCCCGCAGGTGGTCGTCGGACAGCCAGGGCGTTTGCCAGAAGCTCTTTTCCACCTTGTAGCTGTTGATCAGCCAGATGTCCTTAACACCAAGAGTGGCGCAGGTCTGCAGTACCCGGCGAAACATCTTCGGCCGCGGCATGGCCAGCACCAAGGTCAGCGGCAGTGCCGGTGGTGGTGTCTGGTCGAAGGCCAGTGCAAGCTCCGCCTCGGTGTCGGACAGGCGGAGCACCTCGCCGGTGCCAATTTGGCCGTTAACCCGGCCAACAGGAATCCGGTCACCGGCCTCGACCCGCAACACCGAGTGCAGGTGCGCCAGTCGTCTGCCGGTCAGGCGGGCCCGGTCCGGAGCAATGAAGTCCTCGTCAAACAACAGCGCCAAATTCATTCGCCGGTTGAATCCTGGGCCTCGGTATCGGCCGCTTCCCGGTAGGCCAGTCGGCCGAAGATGATGCCGAACTCGAACAAGATCCACATGGGCACTGCCAGCAGGGTCTGGGAGATGATGTCCGGCGGGGTCAGCAGCATGCCGATGACAAAGCAGGCGACAACCACATACGGGCGCTTGGCCGAGAGGCTGGCCGGGGTGGTGGCGCCGGTGAGGATCAACAACACCGTGGCGATCGGGATCTCAAACGCGACCCCAAAGGCAAAGAACATTTTCAGCACGAAGTTCAGGTAGCTGCTGATGTCCGGCAGTTCGACAATGCCCTCTGGCCCAATGGCGGTGAAGAAACCGAACACCAGGGGAAACACCACGTAATAGGCGAAGGCAGCGCCGGCATAGAACAACAGCACCGAGGTGAACAGCAGCGGAAAGGCCAGGCGCTTTTCGTGGGCGTAGAGGCCGGGCGCGATGAAGCTCCAGACCTGATACAGAATGACCGGGATGGCGGCGAACACCGACAACACCAGCGCCAGCTTCAGGGGCGCGAAAAACGGCGAGGTCACGTCGGTGGCAATCATGGTCTGGCCAACCGGCAGCAACGACCGGATGGGTTCCGACAGCCACAGGTACAAGTCGTTGGCAAACGGGTAAATAGCGGCAAAACAAATCACCACCGCCAGCACCATTTTCAGCAGGCGGTTACGCAGCTCCAGCAAATGCTCAATCAGCGGCATTTCCTGTTGGTCGGGCGAGGCGTGTTGGCCGTCGGGCTGTGCAGTCATGAACGGTCTTCCGGTGGCGCATGCCCTGTCCGGGGTTGGGCGTTACCCTCGGGGTCGCCGCCGGTGGTGGTCTCGGGCATGGGGTGGTGTCCGTGATCAGGGGCGGAGTCGCTGGCGCTGGTTGGGTTGGTGTCCGGCGCGGGTGCCTTGTGGTCGCTCTGGGCCGGTTGGGTGCTGGCGACCCGCCGAGTCGCCGGGGCCGGGCGACTTTGACCGCCTTGTCCCGGTGGTAGGATCATGTGCTCGTAGCGCTTGGCCTCATCGAGCGCCCCGCGCACCGATTTCTGCACGTCCTCCAACCCCACGTCGCCGGCCTTGCGCAGTTCTTCGCGCAACTCCTCGGCCTTGAGCTCGCGATCCAGTTCGGAGGTGAACTGATTGACCATGCGCCGGGCACCGCCGATCCACCGACCGGCTGCCCGGGCAGCCGTGGGCAGACGCTCGGGGCCGAGCACCAACAACGCAATGACGCCGCAGATCAGCAGCTCAAGAAAGCCGATATCGAACATTCAGCCTGGTCTCAGCTGGGGGTCTTATCCCGTGGCTTTTCCTCGGCTTTGGCCGGCTGGCCCTGTGCGTCGGCGTCCTCTTGCAGGGCGTTCTGGTCAGCGGTCTTGTTGTCCTCGTCGTTCATGGACTTCTTGAAGCCCCGGATAGCACCACCCAGATCGCTGCCGATGTTGCGCAGTTTCTTGGTTCCGAACAACAGGATAACGATGCCGAGTACGATAAGAAGTTGCCAGATACTGATACCCATCAGGGGGTCCTCGTCTTGTGGTTGTTGCTATACAACATTGTACGTTAACAGGTCGGTTTGGCGGTAACCCGGCACAGACCTCGCTGTATCAGGCGTCCCGGGCGGCTTTTTCGTCCAGACCGGATAGGTCAAAGCGTCGTGCCAGCTCGTCCAGGATGTCATTTGGCCCAAGCCCCAGTCGGGACAGCATGACCATGCTGTGGAACCAGAGGTCGGCGGCCTCGTAAACTACCTTGGAGGTGTCGCCCGAGTGCTCGGCGTCCTTGGCCGCCAGCAGGGTTTCGGTGCACTCCTCGCCCACCTTCTCCAGAATCTTGTTCAGCCCCTTGGCATGCAGGCTGGCCACATAGGATTTGTCCGGGTCGGCCTCTTTGCGGGCTTCCAGCACCCGTGCCAATTGCTCCAGTACGTCACTCACGTCGGTACTCCTCAGTTGCTGCCGTAGATGGCGTCTGGGTCCTTGATCACCGGGTCGACACTGACCCACTGACCGTCCTGCAGGCTGCGATAAAAGCAACTCCGCCGACCGGTATGGCAGGCAATCCCCCCTTTTTGTTCCACTTTGAGCACGATGACGTCCTCATCGCAGTCCAGACGGATGTCCTGCACCACCTGCTGGTGGCCGGATGATTCGCCCTTGCGCCAGAGTTTGCCGCGGGAGCGGGACCAGTACACGGCCTGGCCTTCAAGGGCGGTCAGCCGGAGTGATTCCCGGTTCATCCAGGCCATCATCAGGATGTCGCCGGTGGCAGCGTCCTGGGCGATGGCCGGCACCAGACCGTCGTCGGTCCAGCGGACGGCGTCCAGCCAGTCAGGGTTGTCGACATTATCGGGGGAATCTTTCATTTTTGTGAATCCTGAAATCTCGGTCGCAAGGGGTGAATGAGTTATCGACTGCCGCGCAACACCAGGCCGCCGGCGCCCACCAAAAGCACCCAGCTCCATACTGGTACGCTGGCAACCCAGGCCTGGGCTTCCGGTTGGCTACCAATGACTGCCGCGGCCACCAGAATTCCGGCGGCCAGGCCCCGTCGCCAGCGTCGCTCGGAGCGCCGCTGCTGTTCCTGCAGCAGCTCCAGCGTGGCCTGATTCTGTTGTTCGGTCGGGCC
>JBPEXK010000100.1:0-1027 GCA_052031745.1 Marinobacter sp.
GCTTGGCATCGGGCACCACTTCACGGATGCGGTTAACCATGCCAGCGATCTGGCCAACGTGCGGCTTCTCGGTTTCGATCCACAGCAGGTCAGCGCCGTTCTGCAGGCTGGTGATGCAGTCGAGGACAACACGGTCTTCGCCAGTGCCCGGCTTGAACTGGAACAGGCCAGAGGCCAGACGCTTCGGCCGTACCAGCTGGCCGTTCTGCTTGATAACAACGTCGCCGTTGTTGATGTCTTCAGCCTTCTCGATCACTTCGCCATCGATGAAGCTGTTGTACTGGTCACCCAGGTCGCCCGGCTCTTCAGTTACGGCGATCTTCTGGGTCAGGCCAGCGCCCAGGGAGTCGGTACGGGCAACGATGACACCGTCGTCCACACCCAGCTCCAGGAACGCCAGACGAACAGCGTTGATCTTGGACAGGAAGTCAGCGTGCGGAACGGTTACCTTGCCGTCCTGGTGGCCACACTGCTTCTCGTCAGACACCTGGTTTTCGATCTGGATGCAGCAGGCACCGGCTTCGATCATCTGCTTGGCCAGCAGGTAAGTCGCTTCGGCGTTACCGAAACCAGCGTCGATGTCGGCGATGATCGGGACAACGTGGGTTTCGTGGTTGTCGATCTGCTTGATCAGCTCGTCGGCCTTGGCGTTGTCACCGGCGTTTTCGGCTTCTTCCAGGGCGCGGAACAGGTGGTTCAGTTCCCAGGCATCGGCCTGACGCAGGAAGGTGTACAGCTCTTCGATCAGGCCAGAAACGGCAGTCTTCTCGTGCATGGACTGGTCAGGCAGCGGACCGAACTCGGAACGCAGGGCGGCAACCATCCAGCCGGACAGGTACAGGTAGCGACGCTTGGTGGAACCGAAGTGCTTCTTGATGGACAGCAGCTTCTGCTGGCCGATGAAGCCGTGCCAGCAACCCAGGGACTGGGTGTACTGGGACGTGTCCTTGTCGTAGTTGGCCATGTCCTCGCGCATGATCTTGGCGGTGTACTTGGCGATGTCCAGGCCGGTCTTGAATTTGTTCTG
>JBPEXK010000009.1:0-1966 GCA_052031745.1 Marinobacter sp.
GATGAGGAGGTGGGCCATGGTAAAGCGGAGACTGCTGATCGTTGCTGCAGGTGCCGCGGTACTGTGGTCCACGGCCTATGGGGGCGCTGTGTCCATTCCCGGGCTCGGCGGAGGCCTCCAGCTAGACGTCAAAAGCTTTCAGGAACAGCGCTTTGGATCAGTGATGCGCCAGCAGTACGACTTCAGCTGTGGCTCCGCTGCCATTGCCTCTCTGCTTTCCTACCATTACGGCGACGAGGTCAGCGAAGCAGAGGTGTTTCAGGACATGTTCGACCTCGCGGACCCGGACAAGGTTCAGCGAGAAGGCTTTTCCATGCTGGATATGAAACGTTACCTGGAGTCCAAGGGATACAGCGCCGATGGCTTTCGGTTACCGATGTCGGTGATGCGTGAGGAAGTGGCTGTGCCCGCGATTGCGCTGGTCACCCTGGATGGCTTTCGGCACTTCGTGATTATCAAAGGCATCAGCGACCGTGAGGTCTATATCGGTGACCCCACTCGCGGTTTGAAAGTGTACCCAAGGGCACACTTTGAACAGTTTTGGGATGGTTCCGCCCTGGTGATACACAGTCACTTGGCACAAGGGCGGGCGTCGTTCAATCGAGAGGGAGACTGGGCACAGTATGTACGTGCACCGCTCTCCACAAGGCCGGATGGACCGTCGTTGGGACATACCCTGCCTTACTGGCCTACGCCATCGGAGTGGTGACAATGAACATTCGACAAATCCGGTCTGCGGTTCTGGTGCTGTGCGCCGCAGGCATAACATCGCTAACCAGGGCGGACGCCGTGTTCCCCGGCATGGCGCTTAGCGACGCCGAACTTGAGACACTGCGCGGAGGTTTCTTTCTCGAAGGCCTGGAAATATCGATCGGTTTGGAGCAGGTGGTGTCGATGGACGGGGAAACGTTGGCCGTCAATCGCCTGACCATTCCCAACCTGAACCAGGTGTCCAATGGTGAAGCTGTCGCGCACACGGTTGAAACCCTGGTAAGTAGCTTGGATGCCGCCAACTCGGGCGGCGAGACGCTGGTGTCGACCGCCACCCGCGGCGGCGGTTGGGTCACTGTGATCCAAAACAGCCTGAATGGTACCTCCATTCAACACAGCCGGCAGCTCAACATCCAGTTGGACAACCTGGGCGCCGCGCTGAACCGCATCCCCGACGATATGCGGGATCCGGTGCTGCAGGTACTCAATCACCGCTGACCGGCTGCGGCTGCCATGGCAGTGGCGGCCGCACTCAGAGTGTGAACGGCAGCTTCAGGGTCAGTTCGCTGCTGGGCGCATTTTCGGTGACGCCAATGCTCACGGTTAAGCTCATGCTGGTTTTCGGGTTCAGGCGTTGGGACAGGCCAAAGGAAAGCGAGCCGACCTGGATGTGGTCGAACGTGGCTGCGAACACGTCGCTGTTGGTTTCGAATCCGGTGCGTTGAATCACCGAGTGATCGTAGCCCAGGCTGAACGATGTTCGTTCGTTGAACGCGAAGCCCATGCCGAAGCCAAAGCGAATGACATCGCCGGGGTTAATACGGCCACCGTTTTCTGCGCCCTGGTCTTTCTCTTTGGTGTAGACATAGCTGAGACTGCCGAACAGCACTGCCGGGTCAGACGGGTAAATAAATGACAGTCCGGGCTCGAAGGACCAGAAGCCGGACCCCGTTGGCCGCTCCTCCAGTTCGATCCCGATCACATTGCCATCCTCATCTTCCACCACACGCTGGTCGACGTCGTATGGGCTGTCTCCGGTAGGCGCTTTCACTCGAAATACACCAATGACGTAGGGCCAGCCATCGATGCCATCGTTGAGCTGGTAGCGAACCGAAGCCTCAATGTCGCCGAGCCCCTGCACGGACGATTCCCGCAATGTGTCCACCGGGGTGCCTTCAAATGCCTGGCGTTCCCGCAGGTCCTCATTGATCCGCAGCCAGGGAATCCGCAGGTCGGTTTCCAGGCGGCTGGTGAT
>JBPEXK010000101.1:0-4501 GCA_052031745.1 Marinobacter sp.
GCTTGGCATCGGGCACCACTTCACGGATGCGGTTAACCATGCCAGCGATCTGGCCAACGTGCGGCTTCTCGGTTTCGATCCACAGCAGGTCAGCGCCGTTCTGCAGGCTGGTGATGCAGTCCAGAACAACACGGTCTTCACCAGTGCCGGCCTTGAACTGGAACAGGCCAGAGGCCAGACGCTTCGGCTTCATCAGCTTGCCGTTGGACTTGATTACAACGTCGCCGTTGTTGATCTGGGAAGCGTCTTCGATGTACTCGCCATCGAGGAAGCTGTTGTACTGGTCGCCCAGGTCGCCCGGCTCGTCAGTCACGGCCAGCTTCTGAGTCAGGCCAGCGCCCAGGGAGTCGGTACGGGCAACGATGACACCGTCGTCAACACCCAGCTCCAGGAACGCCAGACGTACAGCGTTGATCTTGGACAGGAAGTCGGCGTGCGGAACGGTTACTTTGCCGTCCTGGTGACCACACTGCTTCTCGTCGGATACCTGGTTTTCGATCTGGATGCAGCATGCACCGGCTTCGATCATCTGCTTGGCCAGCAGGTAGGTCGCTTCGGCGTTACCGAAACCAGCGTCGATGTCGGCAATGATCGGCACAACGTGAGTTTCGTGGTTGTCGATCTGCTTGATCAGCTCGTCGGCCTTGGCGTTGTCACCGGCCTTCTCAGCTTCTTCCAGGGCACGGAACAGGTGGTTCAGTTCCCAGGCGTCGGCCTGACGCAGGAAGGTGTACAGCTCTTCGATCAGACCAGAAACGGCGGTCTTCTCGTGCATGGACTGGTCAGGCAGCGGACCGAAGTCGGAGCGCAGGGCAGCAACCATCCAGCCAGACAGGTACAGGTAGCGACGCTTGGTGGAACCGAAGTGCTTCTTGATCGACAGCAGCTTCTGCTGGCCGATGAAGCCGTGCCAGCAACCCAGGGACTGGGTGTACTGGGAGGTGTCCTTGTCGTAGTTGGCCATGTCTTCGCGCATGATCTTGGCGGTGTACTTGGCGATGTCCAGGCCGGTCTTGAATTTGTTCTGGGCGCGCATGCGAGCTGCGTGCTTCGGGTTGATGGCGTTCCAGGTCGGGTGCTGCTTCAGGATGGAAGCAATCTGGTCAACGTCTTGTGCGTAGGGCATGGTCTCTATCCTTTCTACGTTGGTGTTCTGATCCGTTGGAGAGGTGCGTTAAGCAAACTCCGAAGCCAGCATCCGCGATCCGCTTCACAGTCTGGTGCTGACGTTGACGACCACTTTAGTGCTTCCGATTTTATAATTGAAATTTATATCATCTATATTCGGCATTTTTTCCATGAATGCTAAATTGCCCAGTCAATATGACTTTTGTTTACACATAGTCAACTGACAGATCGGGCTTTTTCACCCAGACTGCACATTTTGGGGCCGACATCCTCCGTGTTGCGCTCATTCAGGAATCAGGGTAGCGAGTGAGCGTCGATGGGCGTGGTTAACCACATTCTGGGTCACACGTTGGCGAGGCGGGCGCTGCTTGCCCTTGTCGCCGTGGCCTGCAGCCTGTCGGTGCACCCTACCCGCTCGTCCGAGCAGCCCGTCGGCGCCACCATCGACTTTGCCCAAAGCCGCAGCCAGTGGCTGCGGTATGGTTTTGATTCGAACAACCCCGTGCTCGATCGCTGGCAAGCGTTGCTGGAGCGAATCCAGCCCCTACCGACCGAAGAAAAGCTCAAGCAGGTCAATGAGTTCGTCCACGAGACCCTCAACTACCGGCTGGACAGCGCCCTGTGGAACCGGGAAGATTACTGGGCCTCTCCCCTGGAAACCCTCGCCCATGGCATGGGCGACTGCGAGGACTTTGTCATCATCCAGTACGTGACGTTGCTCAGCGCCGGCATCACCGATGACCAGCTGCGGCTGATTTATGTCCGGGCCCGAATTGGCGGGCCTGCCAGCCCGGTTACCCGTCCACACATGGTGCTGGGCTATTACCCGGAACCCGGCGCCGAGCCGATACTGCTGGACAGCCTGATGGAAGACATCCTGCCGGCCCGGGAACGCACCGACCTGACCCCGGTGTTCAGCTTTAACAGCAGCGAGTTGTGGGCCGGCGGCGCCGGACCCTCAGCCGGCAGCTCCACGGCGCGCCTGTCGCCCTGGCGGGATGTCCTCAATCGAATGCGAAGTGAAGGAGTAAGCTTTCATGTCCCTCGTTAAACAGCTGTGGCTGGCCACCACCATTCTGATTGTGACGGCCTTCGCCGCCAGCCTCGTCGCCAGCCTGGTGTCGGCGCAGTCCTACTATCAGGAGCAACTGGCGCTGAAGAACATCGACAGTGCGAACTCCCTCGCCATCACGCTCTCCCATACCGAGAAGGAGCGCAGCCTGATCCGGTCGTTCCTGGACGCACAGTTCGCCACCGGCCATTACCGACGCATCAGCCTCGACATCGCCAACGAACCCTCCGTAGAGTTGCGCCGGGAAGTGGCCGAGCAAGCGGCGCCGGCTTGGTTCCGCGACCTGTTTCCGCTGACCGTGCCCGCCGGTGTATCCACCGTGTCCGATGGCTGGGTCAACTACGGCACGCTGTCGGTGGAAAGCGCCACCAGCTACGCCTCGGCCTCATTGTGGGTGACCGCCCAACGGTTGTTCATGTGGCTGCTGCTGGTGGCCCTGTGCGCCGGCCTGGCCGGGAGCTGGCTGGTGCGGCGCATCAGCCACCCTCTGAAAGATGTAGTGCAACAGGCGGAGGCCATCGGCGAGAAGCGCTTTATCGTTTCCGAGGAACCCAAAACCACCGAATTCCGACGGGTGGTGCGGGCCATGAACAAACTGTCCCGACGGGTTGAGGGGATGCTGGAAACCGAAGCCAAGGCCCTGGCTGAGATGCGCGAGAAAGCCCTGCACGATCCGGTGACCGGTGTCGCCACCCGGGAATTCTTTGTCAGCCGCCTGGACGCGTTGATCGCCGACCAGGACAGCGAGGCACGGCACACCCTGGTGCTGGCCCGGGTACCCGATCTGGCCACCCTGAACGCCAAACTCGGTCGCGAAAAGGTCAACGCCGAGCTGCGCCGCTTCTGCGATCAGGCCACCAAGATCCTCGACGCCACCGAGCACCACTTTGCCGATGCCTTTATCGGGCGGCTGAACGGCTCAGATTTCGCCATCGTGCTCACCGAATTCCAGGACAGTCAGGGACTGCGCCAGATTCTGGAGACCAAAATTATTGGCCCCGGCAGCGACAGCCCGGGCCAGGATCTGAAATTCTCAGTTTGCCTGTTCCAGCCCGGAACCAGCCGCACCGGCGTGATGATGCGAGCCGATCACTTGCTGGCCGGCATTGAACACCGCCAGGAGCTGGTGGCGGTGGACGAAGGCAGCCAGGAGGACATCCCGTTCCGCAACGCCACCGAATGGCGGGACGCGATCGAGTCGGCATTGTCCAACGACGACGTCAACGAAGTGCTGCATCCGCTGATCGGCCGCAACGGTATGCCACTGCACCAGGAAGCCAAGATTCGACTGAAACTGCACGGGGACTGGCGCGCCGCCGGCTATTTCCTGCCCTGGAGCCGACGCCTGGGGCTCTTGCCCTCGGTGGACATCGCCATGATCCGGCACCTGAGCGCGGACTCACCTCCGGTGATCGGCAGCCCGGTCCTGATTCATTTGTCCACCGAGAGCCTGCTAGATGAGACCGCGTGCGCCACGATTCTGGGCCTGATCGGCAACCGGGCCACCCATTCCCTGCCACTCCGACTGGAATTGCCCGAGTCGGCGCTGGGCATCGGCGACCTGCGTTTGAGCGCCTTCATTCACGAGGCACAGCAGCATGGTTGCGAGGTGGGTGTAAGTGGCATCGGCCACAATCTGGACCGCATTTCCAAAGTGCACGAGCTGGGCCTGGACTACGTGAAAACTGACCCCGTCTACGGCCAGCGCCTGGAGTCGGACCGCACCACCCAGCAGTATCTGCAGCGCCTCACGGCCCTGGCCCATTCCATCGGGCTGGAAGCCTATCTGGCGGGTGCGACTTCTGAAGCCTGCATCGAGGCGGCGTGGGAATCGGGATTCGATGGGGTGACCGGTCCCGGGGTGGCCCGGCTGGGTTAATCGAAATCGAACAGGTCGTCGCCAACATCGTCGATTAAGTTGAGGTGGCCTTCCTGGCCACGCATCGACTTGCGCGCCATCAGCTTCTGCTGCGCCTCCGGCGGCAAATCCGTGAACCGGATGATGCCCTTGGAGGCCAGCAGGTCCACAAGATCCTCGATAACCCGGATCAGTGACGAGTCAGATTCCCGGAACCGCTCATCCTCCGGGCTTGTGGTGGCCTGGGCCAGAAAGGCTTTCACCTCGGGAGCGTCGGCGGACACCGCCACAAATCCATCCAGAGGTTCCTCACTGACGGCGACGACCTCGCCACCTTCATTTCGCCTGACGTACATCCTCGCCCCCCTCTGTTCGCTGCTGGCCGGTGACCAGCAACATCAACTGCATGCGGTCGCGTACCCCCAGCTTTCGAAAAACCGACC
>JBPEXK010000102.1:0-4387 GCA_052031745.1 Marinobacter sp.
TCAACGAACGGGTCGAGGTTCAGCTCGTAGTAATCTGGTGTGCCGGCAATTTGCAGCACCGTCACCGTAATCGAATCGTCCAGCTCATTGGCAAAAGGTTCCCCGATGAGCTGATGTACCAGAAGGTTAGCACGAGTGGCCTCCAGGTCCACTATGTCGCTGACCCGAATGGAGCGGTTGTTCTCGTACATTTCTTCCATCAGCCGGTGACACAGGTAGGCCCGGATCAGCAGGCCATCCAGGCCGTCGTATTTGACGATCAGTGCGGACGGCCGGGTGAAGTACTGGGTGGCGGCGTCAACAAAGGGCGCGAACAGCTCGGCCTTGCCCGCCTCACGGGCACAGGCTTCCACGCACTCGATCAGCCGCGGCGCCATTTCGATGTATTCCACGGCAAACTGAAACAACGCCGTGGCCGGTTGGTAACCATCGATGATCACAGATGCGGGCAGGCCGGCGGCTTTCTCCCGCAGTTGCTGGAGAAAGACACCAGAGCGTGCCTCCTGACGCCGGGCCTGATCGATGATTTCGAGTACCACCTGGGGCGTCATGTCTGGAGATGCCGATGTCTGGGCAATTTGAGGTCGCAAGGCCCCTCCGAGTAATCCGTGAGCGCTATCGTAATGTCTCAAGTGTAGACGACATTTCAGCCCTTGCCGGTGCTGGCGCCGGAAAATGTGACTGGTTGCTGGCAGCGCTGTTGGCTGGCGTCAGCCGGGCTGAAACCAGCGGCCATGGCGGGTGTGTGACCAGCACAGCCAGCCCATGGTCAGGGCCCGGGCCAGCATCAGACAGATCAGGGCAAACCACAGGCCGTGGTTGCCCCAGGGCGTGGTCAGCCACCACACCGGCAGGAACACCGCCAGTGCCGAGACCAGCATGGTGTTCTGCATGTCCCGGGTGCGGGTGGCGCCGATGAACACGCCGTCGAGCAGGAAGCCCCACACCGCCGCAAAAGGCAGCAGCCAAAGCCAGGGCAGGTACTGCCAGGCGGTGGTTTTGACCTCCGGAATGCTGGTGAGCAGGGCGATCAGGCCCTTGCCGCCGATCACGAACACCAGGGTCAGCAGCAGCGCGCCCCAGAGCGACCAGCGCAGGGCGCTGCGGAACACCACCTCGAATCGGGGCGGGCTGGCCTTGCCTATGGCTTCGCCGATCAGCGCCTCGGCGGCGTTGGCAAAACCGTCCAGGGCGTTGGAAATCAGCAGCAGAAAGGTCAGCAGCACCGCGTTGGCGGCCAGGATGGTGTCGCCCTGGCGCGCACCCTGGGCGGTAAAGAAGGCCAGCACCAGCAGCAGCGCGATGGTGCGCACCATTATGTAACGGTTGACCTGGAGGATGTCCAGGTAATCCCGGAGCTGGCCGAACAGCGCCCGGGTCAGGCGCTGGCCTTCCGGCATCCGGGTCAGCACGATGGCGAAGCCGAGGCCGGCGGCGCCGTACTCGGCAATCACCGTGGCAATGGCCACGCCCCGGCTGTTCCAGCCCAAGCCGGTAACAAACAGCACATCCAGCACGATGTTCAGGCCATTGGCGGCAATCAGCATGAGCATTGGGCCGCGGGCGTACTGGGTGCCAATTAGCCAGCCCACCAGGGTGTATTGGCACAGCACCGCCGGGGCGCTCCAGATCCGGATGGCGGCGTATTCGGCGGCCAGGGCACTGACGTCGGGGCTGGGGTTCATCAGATTCAGGCCCAGGGCGATCAGCGGCTGGTGCAGCAGGATCAGCAGCAGGCCGATGGCCACCGCCAGCAACACCGAGCGCAGCAGCAGCGCGACCTGGCTGAAGCGATCCCGTTTGCCCCAGGCCTGGGCCGCCAGACCGGTGGTGCCCATGCGCATGAAGCCGAAGGTCCAGTACAGAATGCTGAACAGGTTGGCGCCCACGGCCACCGCACCCAGGTACTCCGGGCTGTCCAGGTGGCCGAGCACGGCGGTGTCCACCAGCCCCAGCAGCGGAACGGTGAGGTTGGTGAGCATAAGTGGCCAGGCCAGGGCCCAGAGGCGCCGGTCGGTGATGGACAGGGACAGCGTCATATTCGGTTTGGTTCTTAGAAAAAATTTCTTAAGTGATTTTGGGTTTAGCCGATTTTTTAGCCTTTTCCCGATCTGTGTCTATACTCGATTTGAGGTATCCATAAGTAGGCTTCCACACTGGGTTTCTGGGTGTATGCGAGCGCCCGAGAGTCAGTGGGATAACGCAAATCCGACAAGAATAACACTCTGTGGAGACACAGTATGCGCGTGCACGCTCAGCGGGCAGGTGCCCTGATTGGTGGTCTGATGTTC
Organism: Marinobacter sp.; assembly: GCA_052031745.1. Taxonomy (GTDB): domain Bacteria; phylum Pseudomonadota; class Gammaproteobacteria; order Pseudomonadales; family Oleiphilaceae; genus Marinobacter. Next base: position 2,292 of record JBPEXK010000102.1, read on the forward strand.
CCGGCCGTGTCCCTGGCGGACTGGACGTTGAACATGACCCCCGGGGTGACCGGCACCAGTAACGAGATATTCAGCCTTCATATGATCATCCTCTGGATCTGCGTCGCCATCGGCGTCGTGGTGTTCGGGGTGATGTTCTGGTCCATATTTGCCCACCGGAAATCCCAGGGTCACAAGCCGGCGAATTTCCACGAGAACACCCTGGTGGAGATTCTCTGGACCATCATTCCCTTTGTCATCCTGGTGGTAATGGCGATTCCCGCCACTGCCACCCTGGTGGACATGTACGACACCTCCGAGTCCGACGTCGACATCAAGGTCACCGGCTACCAGTGGAAGTGGCAGTACGAGTACATCAACGAAGACTTCGGCTACTTCTCCAACCTGTCCACGCCCCGGGACCAGATCAACAACCGTCAGGCCAAGGGCGAGAACTACCTGCTTGAGGTGGACAATCCGCTGGTGATTCCGGTCGGCAAGAAGGTCCGGTTCCTGCTCACCGCCAACGACGTGATCCACTCCTGGTGGGTGCCGGATTTCGGCGTCAAGAAAGACGCCATCCCGGGCTTCATCAACGAAACCTGGACCCGGGTCGACGTGCCCGGCACCTACCGCGGCCAGTGCACCGAACTCTGTGGCAAGGACCACGGCTTCATGCCGGTGGTGGTCAAGGCGGTGCCCCAGGAGGAGTACGCCACCTGGGTTGCCGAGCAGAAGGCCGCGGCCGAGAAAGAGCGTGAACTGACCCAGAAAGACTGGACCCTGGACGAGCTGATGGAGCGAGGCGAGAAAGCCTACCAGACCGCCTGCGCCGCTTGTCACCAGGCCGACGGCAGTGGTGCACCGCCGGCGTTCCCGGCGCTCAAGGGCAGCAAGATTGCCCTCGAGGACATGGCCGCTCACATCGACATCGTGGTCAACGGGGTGTCCGGAACCGCCATGCAGGCGTTCGGCAACCAGCTGAGCGAGGTCGACCTGGCCGCGGTGATTACCTACGAGCGCAACGCCTGGGGTAACAACACCGGCGAGATGGTCACGCCGAAAGAGATTTTTGATTACAAGAACGAGCAGTAAACACTGCCAGTTAACGGATAGCACCTGCCACCTCAGGTGGCGGTAACGGGGGTTTACATGAGTGCGGTTGCAGGTACCCACGCCCAGGATCATCATCACGGCCCGGCCCGAGGTTTCAGCCGCTGGCTGCTGACCACCAACCACAAAGATATAGGTACCATGTACCTGATCTTCAGCTTCGCCATGTTCCTGCTTGGGGGCACCATGGCGATGGTGATTCGGGCGGAACTGTTCCAGCCCGGGCTGCAGATCGTGCAGCCGGAATTCTTCAACCAGATGACCACCATGCACGGGCTGATCATGGTGTTCGGGGCGGTGATGCCGGCGTTTGTCGGTCTTGCCAACTGGATGTTGCCGCTGATGATCGGCGCCCCGGACATGGCGCTGCCGCGGATGAACAACTGGAGTTTCTGGCTGCTGCCCTGCGCCTTCCTGATTCTGGTGTCTACCCTGTTCATGGAGGGCGGTGCGCCGGACTTCGGCTGGACCTTCTACGCGCCCCTGTCCACGACCTATGGGCCGCCCAGCACCACCTTCTTTATCTTCGCCGTCCACATCATGGGCATTTCCTCGATCATGGGCGCGATCAACGTGATCGCCACCATCCTGAACCTGCGGGCGCCGGGCATGACCCTGATGAAGATGCCCCTGTTCGTGTGGACCTGGCTGATTACCGCCTTCCTGCTGATTGCGGTTATGCCGGTACTGGCTGGCGTAGTCACCATGATGCTGATGGACATCAACTTCGGCACCAGCTTCTTTGACGCCTCCGGCGGCGGCGACCCGGTGTTGTTCCAGCACGTGTTCTGGTTCTTCGGCCACCCGGAGGTCTACATCATGATCCTGCCTGCGTTCGGGGCGGTGTCCCACATCATCCCGGCGTTCTCCCGCAAACCGCTGTTCGGCTACGCCTCCATGGTGTACGCGGTGGGTGCCATCGCCCTGCTGTCGTTCGTGGTTTGGGCGCACCACATGTTCACCGTCGGTATCCCCATCGCCGGCCAGCTGTTCTTCATGTACGC
>JBPEXK010000103.1:0-2672 GCA_052031745.1 Marinobacter sp.
GAGTTGGACGAGTCCGTGGTGATCAGCAAGGCGGTGACGGCCATGCGGGAAGCGGCCAAGGACCAGGGCAATTCCTTCGCCCGCTACGACGGTTCGATGTCCGATCGGCTCACTCGCTGGATGGGCATCCGTTCCAAGCTCCAGCAAGCGCTGAACGCGAACGAATTCACCGTGTTCCTTCAGCCTAAGGTGGAGCTGGAATCCGGCGCGGTAACAAGCGCTGAAGCCCTCATCCGCTGGAAGAATCCGACCATTGGTATTGTGAACCCTGCGGACTTCATCCCCATCGCCGAGTCCACCGGCGACATCATGGCGTTGGGGCGCTGGGTGCTGTCGGAGGCTGCCCGTCTGGTGCAAAGCCCTTTGCTGCCGGACCGCTTTGCCATTGCGGTGAATGTGTCGGTCAAACAGTTTGCCGATCCCAAGCTGGTAGGGCTGCTGGAGCAGATAGCGCGGCAACTTCGCGGTACTCAACGCCGGATCGATCTGGAGATCACCGAGAGCGCCTTGATGCTGGAGAGCGTTGAGGTAAAAACCGTCCTGCGGGACATCGAACGCCTCGGCTTTGGTGTGGCGCTGGACGATTTTGGCACCGGCTATTCCTCGCTCAGTTACCTCACCCAACTGAACGCCGACACGGTGAAGCTGGATAAATCCTTCCTGGACGAGATCCCCCTGAATACCAAGCACGCCGCCTTCGTGGCCTCGGTGATCCAGATGGCCAAGACTCTGGGCCTGAAACTGGTTGCCGAGGGCGTGGAGCGGGCGGACCAGCTCGAGTGGCTGGCGCGGAACCAGTGCGACGCGGTGCAGGGGTTCCTGTTTTCACGGCCGCTGGAATTTGCGGATCTGGTGGCTTGGTTGGATCTCAGATCGTCGAATACGGTCCAGGAACTGGAGCTTGGTGCCTGAACGGCAATCGGATTTAAGGCAGACTGGCCCGGCGGTACCGGCTTACTTCAATCCAGCCATGGGCCACCAGGGCAGAGAAGACGATCACGCCACCGATGAGGCTGAGGTTGGTGGGGACTTCGCCCAACACCAGCCACACCAGGAATGCGCCAATCACCGTTTCCAACAGCAGCATCATGCTGACCTCCGCCGCCGGAATATAGCGGGGCCCGATTTGAATCAGAGTGGCCGCGACCGGCAGGAAAAACAGACACAGCAAGCCAATAAAGAAGCTGTCCCGGGGCGAGGGCAGTTGCGCACCGCCCGCCAGTGCCGCCAGGGCGGCCAGGAGAAGGGCGCCAAACATCAGCATCACGCTCATATCGGCATCCGGCCGTGACCGGGCGACGTTAAGGTTGGCGGCCAGAGCGGTGGCCGCCACGCCCGCCATGATCAATCCCAGGGGTTCGCCCCGGCCCCATTCGCCGGCCGCCATGATGGAGGCGCCGGTGACGCACACCATGATGATGACCCAGGTTCGCAGGGGCAGGGTTTCCTTCCAGATCAACCAGGCTATAAGGGCGGCGATCACCGGAGCCGTATTCAGGATGATCAGCACATTGCCGGCGGCGGTGTTTTTCATGCCCACCACAAAGCCCAGCGTGCTGACGGCGAACGCGCCGGCGCAGAACCAGCCTTTCCAGCCACATTTGAGCATTTCAGGCAGCAATTGGGTGCGGTAGCGAACCGCATTGATGATCAGGAAACTGATTGCGAGCAGCAGGCCGCGCCAGAACAGGAACACCACGGGATCCACCGACGTGATTTTTACCAGTAGGGCGTCGGGCGTGATGAACAGCACCCCGAGTGCCGCAATGGCCAATCCTTTGATGCGCGTTGCCTGCAAAGCTGAAGCCCCTAAAAACCGGTGGTGGCCCCCTTCGAGAATCGGTGACGGACGCTAGGGGCTATCTTGCATGGGCACTGGCTCAATCCGGTTGATGTCGCCAGTGGGCGCGGCCGGGCGATCCAGGTAGATCACGAACAAACCGCCGCCAATGATTGCTATCGCGACAATGGCTTTAAAAAAGGTTGAGTTCAAGCTCTGTCCCTCCTTTTTTCAAGAACCTCCATGACTTACCTGCGGGGTAGTCGGCCGGATCACAACCCGTTGCGTGCCAGTGGCTGCGACAAAAGTCGCTTCGACAGCCCCTGGGCCCTGAACAATACTGAGGGTTCCAACAAAACGAACAAGCAACGTAGTGAGAAGCCACCATGGAAGCCGAAGACAAACCAATGCTGCATCGATACAGCGAGAACGGGATTACCACGCTCACGCTGGACCGGCCCAACCGCCGCAACAGTCTGTCGATGGCCATGCTCACGGAGTTGTCGACGGCTTTGGCGGAAATCCAGGACGATGAGGCTACCCGGGTAGTGGTGCTGGCCGCCCACGGCGAGGTGTTTTGCGCCGGCCACGACCTCAACGAGATACAGGCCAATTTCGACGATTACGAGTTCCAGCACGAGCTGTTCAAACTGTGCAGCAAGGTGATGCAGCAGATCGTGACCCTGCCCAAGCCGGTGATTGCCCGGGTGGCCGGCGTTGCCACTGCCGCCGGCTGCCAGTTGGTGGCGAGCTGCGATTTGGCGGTCGCCACCGATACATCGCGCTTTGCCACGCCCGGGGTCAACATCGGCTTGTTCTGTTCAACACCGATGGTGGCGCTGTCGCGCAACGTCAGCCGCAAGCACGCGATGGAGATGCTGCTCACCGGCGA
>JBPEXK010000104.1:0-7368 GCA_052031745.1 Marinobacter sp.
AAAAGCGCGAATTATACGGTTTTCGCCCTGGCTCCGCACGTCACTCCAGGTTTTGCACCTGTTCCCGCATCTGCTCGATCAGCACTTTCAGATCCACCGCCGCCCGGGTTACCCGGGCATCGATGCTCTTGCTGCTTAAGGTATTGGCTTCCCGGTTCAGCTCCTGCATCAGGAAATCGAGCCGGCGGCCGATGGCGTCATCGCTCTTGAGGGTATCGGATACCTCGCCGACATGGGCATCGAGCCGGTCCAGCTCTTCGGCGACGTCACTCTTCTGCGCCACCATCACCATTTCCTGAGCCACGCGATCGGAATCCAACTCCACCTTGGCCTTCTCGAACCTGGCCCGCAAAGTCTCTTCCTGAGCCGCCAACAGATCCGGCATGAGCGCGCGCACGTCCGCCACCAGACTGGTCATGGTGGTGAGCCGGTCCTCGAACAACGGCCGCAACCGCTCCCCTTCCCGCTCACGCACGCCCACCAGCTCTTCCACGGTTTCCGCAAATAGGGTTTTGGCCGCGTCCCGGGCGGGGCCAAAGTCCTGTTCAGGTACCGTCAGCACGCCGGGCCAACGCAGGATATCGAGAGCGCTGATGTGGGCCGGGTTATCCAGAATGCGATTGACGTGGTTGGCAGCTTCGTTCACGGCCTTGGCCACCTCGTCATTGATCTCAAAGCTCTGCGCCGACTTGTCCGCCGACTGCAATCGCATGGACACATCCACCTTGCCCCGCTTCAACTGCTTGCGCAGCTCCTCCCGAAACGGATTTTCCAGTTCCCGAAATGCTTCCGGCAATCGGAACGACGGCTCCAGGTAGCGATGATTGACCGTGCGAATCTCGCAGGTCAGCGTACCCCAGTCCCCCTGAACGTCCCTTCGGGCAAACGCGGTCATACTTCGAATCATGGCAACTCCGGTCAGCATGGATGATCGTCAATCGAGTTTAACAGGCTCTGAACGACGGCGGCGAGCAAGACGTAGTGCTGAGTCAGCCCGGCTTGACCGACGTGTTATACTCAGCGGCCTTTCGACAAATCGACCGGACCCGATTCCGGACACCCATCTCAGACTTCAGGAATGACTATGCGACCAAGTGGCAGAACGCCCGAGCAACCCAGAGACGTTCGAATCACCCGAAACTACACCCGTCATGCCGAAGGCTCGGTACTGGTGGAGTTTGGCGACACCAAAGTGATTTGCACCGCCTCAGTAGAGAACAAGGTACCCCCGTTCCTGCGCGGCGAAGGCAAAGGCTGGATCACCGCCGAATACGGCATGCTGCCCCGCTCTACTGGCAGCCGCATGGGGCGCGAGGCCGCCCGTGGCAAACAGGGTGGACGCACGGTGGAAATCCAGCGCCTGATCGGCCGCTCCTTGCGCGCCGCCGTGGACCTGACCGAACTGGGTGAGCACAGCATCACCATCGACTGCGACGTAATCCAGGCCGACGGCGGCACCCGCACCGCGGCGATCACCGGAGGCTGCGTGGCTCTGGTGGACGCGCTAAACCACCTGGTAGCGGAAAAACGCCTGAAAAAGTCCCCGCTCAAGCAGATGGTCGCGGCCTTCTCCGTTGGGGTCTACAAAGGCACCCCGGTGGTAGACCTGGACTACCGGGAAGATTCCGAAGCCGAAACCGACATGAACGTAATCATGACCGACCAGGGCGGCTTCATCGAAATCCAGGGCACCGCAGAAGGTGCACCGTTCGTGAAGGAAGAGCTGGACAGCATGCTGGATCTGGCCAAACAGGGCATTGAACAACTGTTTGAGATCCAGAAGGCGGCACTGGAAGGCTAAGTGACAGTGAGTAGTCTGGGCGTTGGCGTTGGGCCTTCTGCCCAGACTGTTGGAGGCCATGGACGGCCGGAAACAAGCGTACATGGATGTACTTGCAGCGTGTCTGGGCAGAAGGCCCAATGACAACGCTTACACCGCGAGTTTAAAACCCGATTTCGATGTCGTAATCCATGATCACCGGTGCGTGATCGGAGAACCGGGTGGTGTTATCGATCCAGCCATCCTGGATGGTGTTGCGAATACCCGGTGTCAGCAAGTGGTAGTCGACCCGGATGCCCGCGTTGCGGCGCGCACCCTCGGCCTGCTCCGGCCACCAGCTAAACTGGTTGCTCTGCTTGTTGATCTCCCGGAACGCGTCGACACAGCCCATCTCGTCGAACAGCCGATCCAGCCACGCCCGCTCATGGGGCAGGAATCCGGAAAAGTCGTGCTTGTGGTACAGCGGGCTGGCATCAGTCACGTGATGCGCGGTTTGCAGATTGGCACACAGGATGAACTGTCGGCGCTTGCGCAGGGTCTTCTGCATGTGCAGGCCAAAGCCTTCCATGAACTCGTCCTTGTGATCGAGCACGGTCAGGTCGTTTTCCTCGCCCAGCAACTCCTCTTCCCGACCCAGGGCGCAGGGTGCCAACACGCAGGCTACCGAGACCTTGTCAAAATCGGCCTGAATGAACCGCCCCTCGCGATCAGCCTGCTCATTGGCAAAGCCGTACATGATCGCCTTGGGGAAATGACGGGTGTAGATGCCAACCCCGCCGTCTTCGTTCTTTTCGCCGTCGATGAAATAGGCCTGATAGCCCTCGGGAATAAGGTTGTAGTCTTCAACCTCATAGGCACGCATGCGGTGATCCTGAACGCACACCACGTCCGCATCCTGATCGGCCAACCAGTCGAAAAAACCCTTGTCAACGGCCTGGGCCAGCCCGTTGACGCTGATAGACACTACGCGCATACGTGTTTCCTGATTAGGTTTGTGTGTATGATACCGTTTTCGCACACTAATTAAAGATCCACACCCGCCAGAAGCCTTGCCATGCACGACTATCAGCAAAACTTCATCGAATTTGCCATTCGCCGGAACGTCCTGAGATTTGGCGATTTTACGCTCAAATCCGGGCGCACCAGCCCATACTTTTTCAACGCGGGGCTATTCAATAGCGGCGACGATCTGCTCCAACTAAGCAAAGCCTATGCCGCCGCCATCGAGCGCAGCGAATTAGAATATGACATCATCTTCGGACCTGCCTATAAGGGCATTCCGTTGGCGACTGTTACCGCCATGGCCCTGGCTACAGAGGGTAACAGCAAACCCTTTGCCTTTAATCGCAAAGAGAAGAAAGATCATGGTGAAGGCGGCAACATCGTCGGCGCCCCACTGCAGGGCAAAGTCCTGATCGTGGACGACGTGATCACCGCCGGAACCGCCATCCGGGAGTCCATGGAGCTGATCCGCAATGCCGGCGCCGAGCCTGCCGGGGTACTCATTGCCCTGGATCGCCAGGAAAAAGGCCAGGGCGAACTGTCGGCCATCCAGGAAGTCGAACAGGAGTTCGGCGTACCGGTGGTCAGTATTATTCGTCTGGAGCAGGTGTTGAGCTATCTCCAGGCCAAACCGGAATTTTCCGAACATGCTGAAAAAGTTGCCAGCTACCGGGATCGCTACGGAGTCTGAGACCATGGCTAGCCGTTTCAATCCTTTCAGATCAACCGCAGCAAAATTCTCAGGCGCCCTGGTCCTGACCCTGGGCCTGGTCACCGCCGCCCAGGCTGCGATGTATCGGTACACCGATGAAAACGGTCGACTCGTCATCAGCAACACCATCCCCCAGGAAGCCACCAAACGGGGTTACGACATCCTCGGCAACAGCGGCCGGGTGATCGAAACGGTTCCCCCCGCCCCCACCGAGGAAGAAATCGCGGCCCGGGAAGCGGAAAAGCAGCGCCAGAAGGCACTGGAAAAACAACGGGAGCAAGACCGCGCGCTGCTCAAACGTTACAGCCATCCGGATCAGGCGGTGCGCGCCATGCACCGGAAGATCCGGGAGCTGGAAGGCCTGATTCAACTGAAGCGCGGCAACATCTCCGTGATTTCCAGCCAGCTCGACAGCGAGCAGAGCCGCGCCGCCAACATCGAGCGCTCCGGCGGCACCATCCCGGACGCCATGCTGGAGAAGATCCGTCGCCTGGAATCCCAGATCCGAGATCTGGAGCGTGAAATCAGTATTCAGAGCCAGGAGATCGACGAGCTCCGGGCGGAGTTTGAGGCCGACATCAAACGCCTGGAGGAAGTAACCGGGGAGACCCGCACCCTCACCCTCGAGACCATCGACGGCAACTGAATTCGCCTACAACCCGGTTCGGGCGCATCCGACAGACCGTCGTCCGGACACAAAAAAGCGGTGGTTTCTCAACCACCGCTTTTTTCATGACGGCCACCGGATTCCGGTAGCCGTGCATTCCTCACTCGCCTTAGGCAGAAGCAGTGCTCTTCTTGGCGGTAGAGGTGCTCTTGCGAGCAGCGGTCTTGCGAGCAGCCGGCTTCTTGGCGGTCGCAGAGGCCTTGGCGCTCTGAGCAACGCTGGTCACTTCGTCAGCGGTCTCGGCAACAGCTTCGGCAGCGTCTTTTTCCAGCTTGGCGACCAGCTCGGCAGCGAAGTTGCCGAAACGGGTGTTCAGGCTGCGCAGCTGCTCGAACAGGCTGTCGCTGTAACCGTTGTAACGCTTGCGCAGGGTCTTAACGCTGTATTCACGCGCTTCGGACTCCAGCTTTTCAGCGTAGTCAAACGGCTTGGCGGCCAGTTTCTTCTGCTGCTCTTCCGCTGCGTTGATACCTTTCTCAACGGCTTCCTGAATCTGCTCCTGGTAAGTCTTCAGTTTACCCATGTCTTTCTCCTTAAAGGTTTGCCAAACGATTTTGGTCCAGCGGCCAAGCGTCTTGCGCCCGCCTTCTCTGATGAACGATGCCCAAGTTACGGAGAAAAATTAGAATGTTCATACTAAAAGCGAATTCGGAAGCAGTCCGTATTTTTACGTATTATTAATTTGCACCCTATCCGGGGTCGGGCATACTCCCTTCCGAGATCACCACGCCCGTCTCCCCGCTTTATTCTGGCCGGACTCCAACCTTTCAGTCACCGAAGCTGTACCAACAGTCAAACTGCGAGTGAGTCATGCCCAACGTATGCCCAACGCACTGGCCTTCCACCGCGTGGATATCTGCCTTTGCCCTGACCAACCTGATGCTTCTGAGCGGCTGCCAGGAAGATGCCCGCGCCAGCCAAACCTCGATCGCCCGCTCGGCGGAACTGACCGACGAGAGACTGAAACAGGCCACCGGTAACCTGCTGCAGGCCCTGGGCCAGCCGGACCTTGCCAACCTGCCGGTACCCGAAGGCCTGACGATTCCGGAGCTAAGCTGGAGCCCACCGCTGACCCGGGAGGATGGCTCGGCCCTGCCCGCGGAGCAGATCGCCGGCTTCCACATCTACTTCCGGTTAAGGCACCACAGTTCGGACCAGGTCATCATCATCGACGACCCGAGCGTTACCAAGTTTTCCCTGAAGGAGCTGCCACCGGGCGCTTACCGGTTTGCGATCACCGCACTGGACGTGCATGGGCAGGAGAGTCGACTATCGACTCCGGTGATCGCGGATATTCTCTAGCGGGTTACAGCCGTCGTAACTACCAGCGGAACAGAACCCAGCTTGGCACCAGCATGTCGGAGTCGGTTTCTCGAATCCAGCCGCCGCCATCAGCGGGCACCAGGTAGTACTCGGGACCGGCTTCGGGCACCACTTTGATCTCCATGAGCTGGCCGTTCACGCGGTATTCGTAGAACACCTCCCGCTCGCCCGGACGAATGACAATCTGCGGGCCTTCACTGCTGGGCTGATAGTCCGAGATCACCACCGGTTCCTCCGGCGTCTGCACCAGCCCTTCCCCGAGCGCATTGTCGTCTTGGGCAATGACGGCGCTGGACGCGCAGGCAAGGAGCAAGGCCACCGGACGGGCGATTCGTTTCATTTTCGTGATACCCTTTTGCCAGTCTTATTCGTTACAGAGTTGCACAAGCCAACCCTCGCTTCAATCAGAATCCGGACCCGTTTTGACATGACAGAGCAAAAGACCCCACCCGTGGTTCTTGTGGACGGTTCGTCCTACCTTTTCCGCGCCTATCACGCACTGCCGCCGCTGACCACCAGCAAGAACCAGCCCACTGGCGCCATCAAGGGCGTGATCAGCATGCTCCGGCGCCTGGAGCAGGACTTTCCCGGCTCAAAAATGGTGGTGGTGTTTGACGCCAAGGGCAAAACCTTCCGGCATGAGATGTATGAAGAGTACAAGGCCAATCGCCCGCCCATGCCCGAGGACCTGGCCTGCCAGATCGAGCCGATTCACGAGATTGTCCAGGCCATGGGCCTGCCGCTGCTGATCGTATCCGGCGTCGAGGCCGACGACGTCATCGGCACCCTGGCCTACGAGGCCACCAGCAAGGGCATCGACGTGGTGGTCTCCACCGGCGACAAGGACATGGCGCAACTGGTCAGCGACCATGTCACGCTGATCAACACCATGACCGAAACCCGCATGGACCGGGAAGGGGTGAAAGAAAAATTTGGGGTCAGCCCGGAGCAGATCATCGATTACCTGGCCCTGGTCGGCGACAAGGTCGACAACATTCCCGGGGTCAACAAGTGTGGCCCGAAAACCGCGGTGAAATGGCTGGAGAGCTATCAGGACCTGGACAACCTGATGGAGCACGCGGGGGAGATCAAAGGCAAGATCGGCGAGTACCTGCGCGAAGCCACCGAGACTCTGCCCCTGAGCCGGGAATTGGCTACCATCAAGACCGACGTCGATCTGGAGTTCGGCCTGGAAGATCTGAAACTGCGGGAACAGGACGACGACCAACTGCTGCAGCTGTTCAAGGAATACGAATTTCGCACCTGGGTGGCCGAGCTGGAAGCCGGTGAGGCCAACTCGGACAACGGCGATGCCGCACCGGCGCAACCGAGTGAGGCCGTGGAGAAACGCTACAGCATCATCACCGACCAGGCGGAACTGGATCGCTGGCTGGAACGCCTGGGCAATGCGGAACTGTTCGCCTTCGACACGGAAACAACCAGCCTCCGCTACAGCGAGGCGGAAGTGGTTGGAGTGTCGTTCGCCATCGAGCCCGGAGAGGCCGCCTACGTGCCCCTGGGCCACGACTACATGGGCGCACCGGAGCAGCTGGATCGGGATGCGGTACTGTCACAACTGAAACCGCTGCTGGAAGACCCGAAGCAGGCCAAGGTGGGCCAGAACCTGAAGTACGACAAGAACGTGCTGGCCAACCACGGCATTACCCTGGAGGGCATTGCCGAGGACACCATGCTGGAGTCCTACGTGCTCAACTCCGTGGCCAGCCGCCACGACATGGACAGCCTGGCCCGGCAGTACCTGAACGAGAGCACCATCAGCTTCGAATCCATTGCCGGCAAGGGCGCCAAGCAGCTCACGTTCAACCAGATCGAGCTGGAAAAGGCAGGGCCCTACGCCGCGGAAGACGCCGACATCACCCTGCG
>JBPEXK010000105.1:0-7430 GCA_052031745.1 Marinobacter sp.
AGTGACGCGACGTTAGTATTGATACCGAGAGCCATGATGCTTCTCCTTCGACTTATTTAGTCATCTTGTGGAAAAGGTTTGGCGCCCAGTTTGTTTTAAAGCGCCTCCCTGTTGCTGTGCTTAACGGCGCCCCTCCCGAACCCTTTAGAAAAAAATCCCAAGTTTTTGTAAAAGAATGTAATTAGCGGCAAATCCCTTCCTGTTTACAGCGCCGGATTACTGGCAACGCTCATCTCACACCAACCAACAAAAATGAATTAAATCGTTATTTTTCATGGCCATAAGGCTATTTTTAAGAACCTGGCACAGCCTTCGCATTAGTCCCGAAAACGGCAATTTTGTGATTACTTCGCCGGCGCGAGGCTCAGGTAAGTTCGAGCGCTAAGGTACCGGCATCTGTGAGCAGGGAGAATAGAAATGCCCCAGATCATCAACACCAACACCGCTTCGCTCAACGCACAGCGCAACCTGAACGCATCCCAGCGCGATGCCGATACCACTTTACAGCGACTTTCTTCTGGCCTGCGCATCAACTCCGCAAAGGACGATGCCGCCGGCTTGGCGATCTCAGAACGCTTCACTTCCCAGATTAAAGGCTTGAACCAGGCCATCCGGAATGCCAACGACGGCATCTCGCTGTCTCAGGTGGCCGAGGGCGCCCTGGGGGAATCCGGCAACATTCTGCAGCGGATTCGGGAACTGGCGGTTCAGTCGGCTAACGCCACCAACTCGGCCGGTGACCGCAAGGCCCTGCAAGCCGAGGTTAACCAGCTCAAAGAAGAGCTGGAGCGTATCGCCACCACCACGGAATTTAACGGTCTCAAGCTGCTAGACGGAACTTTCCAGGCCCAGCAATTCCAGGCCGGCGCAAACGAAAACCAGACCATTGCCGTCTCCATTGAAGGTGCCCGCACTCAGGACTTGGCGAACAACACCCTGACCGCAGCCAATACTACTCAAAGGTCTGGAACAGGTTCATCGACCGCGCCTGCTGACACCGTCGCTGCGGCGAACACCATCGGCGCCCAGACACTCACCGTCTCCAGCTCCCTGGACAGCCAGACTGTAGCCATTGGCGCTGGCGATACAGCGGAGGACATCGCGGCCAACATCAACAAATCTGCGGAAACCACCGGAGTTTCTGCAACGGCCCGCACAGAGGTTACTCTGAGCAACACGGCGTCAACGCCGCTGACAGTCCCGCAGACAATCAGTATGACTGTGGGAAATGGAAGCAGCTCAGCTACCATTTCAGCGCAGATCACCGACGCCTCCGATCTTTCTCCGCTGGCCAATGAAATCAACTCGGCCTCAGGACGCACCGGCATTTCTGCCGAGGTAAATAGCGACGGCAGCATCAAGCTCGTCCACCCCACCGGCAAGGACGTGGTTATCGAAGACTTTACCGCTGCGGACGGTGAACAGCTTGATGTGCAAGGCAGTGCCGACCCCAACCCTGAAGAACTCCAAAGCGGCCCAACCACTCCGCTGGACAGCGTCCGGGTATCCGGCGAGCTGACATTCGACTCATCCGTGAGCTTTGCGGTGGAATCTGACGCCGCCCCAGCCGCGGCCGGCGGCAGTGTCCTGAGCGTTGCAGCGGATACCTCTGCGGGCTCTTCTCCTGAAGACGTTGCCGGTATCGACATCAGCACCGTGGACGGCGCCACCGACGCGCTTGCGATTGTCGATGCCGCCCTTGAAACCATCAGCGGAATCCGCGCCGATCTGGGTGCCGCCCAGAACCGCCTGGAATCCACCATCGCCAACCTGAGCACCACCTCGGAAAACCTGACTGCCGCCCGATCCCGGATTCGCGACGCCGACTTCGCCGCCGAATCCGCTGAACTGGCCCGAACCCAGGTTCTCCAGCAGGCAGGCCTCTCGGTTCTGGCCCAGGCGAATGCCCGGCCTCAGCAGGTACTGCAGCTGCTCCAGGGTTAATAAGCTCCATATAAAAGAAGGTTGAGGTGTCCCATGCAATCACTGCATTACGTTGAGAATCAGGGGTCTAACCAAGCGCAGGCGGCTCGCTTCCTGCTGCAGGCCAACCTGGCCTACGGCGAATCCAACAGCAACGGGCTGAGCCACATCCAGCGCCTGCAGGCCCGGCGCGAGTGCCGTGATTACCTGGCCGACGCCCTCCAGTTGGAGCCAAACAACCCTAACGCACTGGGCCTACTCGGCCGGATAGAGCTGGACGAGGGTCGGCTCGATGAAGCGCAGCGGCTGTTCAATGCCAGCTTGCAGGCGCAACCGGGACAGGCACAGCAACACGCCAACCTTGGTTACTGGGCCCTGAAATCCGAACGTCCGGCCTTGGCGGAACAGCATTTCCTGGAGGCCCTGGACTTCGACCAGCAATCCGCCGCCGCTTTCTGCGGTGTCGCGCACGCCAAGCGCCTGCAAGGTCAGTTCGACGTGGCCTACCTGCACTACCGCAAGCTGCTGCAAACCGGCGCGGATTGGAGCTCGGTGTACAGCGGAATGCTCAGCTGCGCTCAGCACTTGCAGGTGAACAAAGCTGACGGCGATCTGGCGCGGGACGCCATCGCCCTGCTGCGCCGTGACGGCCTGCCCCATCAAGAGCTGGGTCGGTTCGTCGCCGCCATCGTGCACCAGCAGTACGATCTGGATAATCCCAATGCAGAGATCTTCCTGGATGCCGCGTGCGAGGACGAACTGCTGATTCTGGGCCTGCAGAAAACCCTGATGCCGAATCCGGCCGTGGAAAATCTGGTGGTGATGCTGCGCCGCGCCATCATCGCGGAAGTCGCGCAAACGGTCGAACTGCGAGACGAACTTCAGCAACTGGCGCTGGCCATTGGACAGTACGTGGATCGCACTGGGTACGCTCTGGCGGCCGAGGAAGACGAAGAGCGGCTGATTGCCACTATTAATGAAAGCATCCAGGCCCAACTGGTGATGGGTGAACCTCAGGAAGGCATGATTGGCTCGCTGATCATCAGCGCCATGTACGGCGCTCTGTTTCATCAATCCTTCGCCGCACACCTGGGACAATGGAGCCTGACCGACTGGCCGCTGGGATTGCAACCGGTGCTGGCCGCCAGCTATTACGATCGCGCCAACGAGGAAGCGATCAAGCAGAATTTTGAGGAGAAAGCCGCCGAGCTTTGCCTCGAGAAGGTCGACGTGCCGCAGTCGTGGCCGGCCTGGTCACAGCTGGCGTTTCGTGCCGAAAACAGCCTGAAGAACGTGATGACCGCGGAGCTGGGCCTGGCGACCGACCAACTGCCCGATACCCTGCGCATTCTGGTGTGCGGTGCCCAATCCGGCCAACGCGCCCTGGAACTGGCCCGTTACCTGAGCGACGTTGAAGTGATCGCGGTCGACGAATCCCTGGCCAACGTAGCCAAGGGCACACGCATGGCCGCCGATATGGGCATCGAGAACATCGTGTTCTGGCCCTGGTCCATCGCCCAGCGGTTCGTGGCCGACGGCCATCAGGTGCACTGGGTCGAGATCGGCCGACTGCCCTCACCCGCAATGACCAATCTGTCGCTGGCCTCGCTGGTGAATTCAGCAAGCGCCGCCGGCGCGGTGGTGCACATGCACACAGCCATCGGCGAACAAACTCCGGGCGACCGGCAGATTCGAACCATGATTGCCGAACACCAGTTGCCGCCCACGCGCACAGTGCTGCGCCAATTGCGCCGGATGGTTCTGGCCAACCCGCAGGACACAACGTGGCAAGAGCTGGCACAGGAAGAGGATTTCTTCAGCCTGGGAGGCTGCCGCGACCGCTGGTTCCAGCCCCAGGACAGCACTCAGCTCAAGCAACTGATGGCCATGGTCAGCAATGAAGTGGAGTGGAAACTGCTGAAGGCGCGGGACGCCGATGGCCACAGCCTGGCGACTCAGCCGGTGCAGCGGCAGATTCAGGCCGAGGCCCTGGGCAGCGAAGTTCAGAGCTTGGTGGGTCAGGGTCTGAGCGTGTACTTCTGCAAGCGCCGCTGAATACCAGCGGCCCTTGCCCTTGAACCAGACCTCTAGAAGTAAGGAATCAAGGATTCGCCGTACAGGTGCAAATCCTCAAGGATGGTCCGCCGCTCCGGTGTAAGGTCGGGGTCGGCGGCCAACCTCTGCAGCTCTTGAGCGTAAGCCTCCAACGAGCGCCAGCCTTTTTTGGGTTGCATCAGCCGCTGGGAGCGGAACTCTTCCCAACGCTCCATTTCCTCGCCATGCAGTGTCCCGGGGTAGTTTCTGGCCCGGTACCGGAACAGCAACTCCGACAACCGGTCATCGGCAAACTGGATCTCCTGTTCACCCAGACTCTCCACCGGCTGTTGCAGTAACCAATTCAGTTTCTCCCGATCGGCCTTGCCGATGAAACCACCGGCATACAGCTGCTCGTCAGGGTCCGTCAGATCGCTGTCGGGGGTTTGGTCGAAGGCTTCGGCGATACGAGCCGGTAAATCCGGCGCCTTCCTCAATAGAGCAAGGTTCGCGCGCAGCTGTTCCCCGTCCAGTTCCAGCTCCGCGAGACGTTCCGGTGTCAGGGTCGACAGCATGTTTGCCGGCGCCAACACCGGGCATTTGTTCAATTGCACGCCTTTGAGTGGAAACCGGCTGATGCCCTCACCCAGTTCCGCCTGGGAAGTAAATACCCGCTCACGAATCTGCTCAGGGGTGGCGTTGATCAGCTCGGTCGGATCCTCACGGAGGTCGTAGACAATAACCAGGTTCTTATTGGTTGGGTGTTCGGCCACCGGCGCGACCATGGCACAGCAGCCCCGCGTCGCCGGGTATTTGGCGGAGATGTGAAACACCGGCTTCATGGTGCCGGTATCGAGCATGGCCCGGGCCGAGTGCTTATCCTTGTTATTCAACACAAAATCAAAGAGCTTGGGCTGCTTCTCTTTGATCAGCTTCGCCACCGCGATGGTCGCCTGCACATCTGACATGGCGTCGTGGGCGCTTTCGTGGGCAATGCCATTGGCCACGGTCAGTTCCTCAAGCCGGAAACTGGGGCTGCCATCCTCTTTTTTTGGCCAGTTGATGCCCTCCGGCCGCAGCGCGTACGTCAGGCGCACCATGTCGATGATGTCCCAACGGGAATTACCGTTCTGCCATTCCCGGGCGTAGGGATCGCGCAGGTTTCGGTACAGGGTGTGGCGGGTAACCTCATCGTCAAAGCGAAGGCTGTTGTAGCCGACCACACAAGTGCCCGGCTGGCTGAAGGCCTCGTTGATCTGGCTGATGAATTCCGCCTCGGGAAAACCGTCTTCCAACGCTTTCTGCGGCGTGATGCCGGTGATCAGGCAGGCTTCGGGGGATGGTAGGTAATCGTCCGCGGGCTTGCAGTAGATGACCAGCGGATCCTCGATGATGTTGAGGTTTTCATCCGTTCTGACACCGGCGAACTGGGAGGGTCGGTCATGGACCGGATCTACGCCGAAGGTTTCGTAGTCGTGCCAGTAAAACGAGCGGATCAAGGTAAAACTCCTGCCGGTGATAGTTCAGTTGGGCAGGAGTTTAGCATTTAAAACAGTTTCGTCCCCATATCGACCTGATGGGTTTGGAGCCGCGACAACCCGTCGGCACTTTGCAGCTGGCTCATGTCGACCGTCATGCTGGTGGGCAGGTTGATGAAGACACCTTTGCCAGCATCGATGACGTTCGGACCAACCGGGCTTTGCCACTTCACACCGGCGTCGTCACGCTGAAAGCCAATGAAAAAATCATTGGTGAATCCGGTCACGGTGCCACCGGCACCGTCATCCTCGGCAGCACCGACGAACAGCGACTGGACTTTGTTGAGGGAGGCGCATTCGCCACACGTGGCCGGGTTAGCGCTGTCAGCAATCCCGATTTGCGTGGCCCGATAGTTGGTGGCCTGGCCGGCAGCGTCGAATAACGCCGCATCGTGTTCGACGCCTGCGGCATCCCGGAGTTTCAGGCCAATGTTGCCGCTGAAGCTGGAGGTCAGGGAGGATACCGAGCCCCGAGCCTGGCCAAAGCCCATGCGGAATCCGGCGAGACCGCTGGCATCTTCCGCCAGCTCGATAAACGGCTGCGTGGCCTCAAAAGGTACGGTATCGCCTTTTTTGTAAGTCTGGCCGTTGTACTGCACACCGTCTTCACGGGCAATGTGACCGAGCGCCATGTGCGCAGCCGCGAAGTCGGAACCGCCGTCGATCTCACCGACTTTGACATCGTCGATGTTGACGCGGGTTTCCACGTCGATCGCGAGGGTCATCCGGGTGAAGTCGTGAACGCCGTCAGACAGGTTATCCACCTGCATAAATGCCTGCCCAGTTACCTCGCCCAGGGAATCATCGGATATGGGCTTCAGTTCCGCCAGGGTGACAGGCACCACACCCAGACAGAACATGGCAACAGCAGCGCATCCATACGCATTGTGCTTCATACAAATGTGCCTCTGATTAAGATTCAAGAGCCAGTTCGACACCCGCCCCTGACGCCGCCCCGGTCTCATTTTCACATCAGGGCTGACGCGCACCAATTAATTGTTAATTGCATTCTTATTGGTCGCACATGCACTATAGCCGAGGCCACCATCCCGATAGAGTGAGCTCCATCACAATCACCCGGGGACGCGGGGGCTGGCAGAGGCCAACTATGACCAGCTTCACAAATTGAAACGTCGAAGTAGCAAATGTGTACACAAAGTAACGACTTGATATACTCGGCCAAAACTTCACTGGCGCCACGGCACATCCCATGACCACCCGCATTCTTGTTTGCGATGATTCCTCCCTCGCCCGGAAGCAAATGGCGAGAGCTCTGCCTGAGGGCTTCAGCGACCACATCGTCTTCGCCTGTAACGGCAAAGAAGCCCTGGAACGGCTGCGAGCCCACGAGGCCGAGCTTATGTTTCTCGACCTCAACATGCCGGAGATGGACGGCTATGAGGTGCTGGAGCACGTCCGCAAGGAAGACCTGCCGGTGCTCACGATCGTCGTCTCCGGGGACATACAGCCGGAAGCCAGGGAGCGGGTGCGCAAACTGGGCGCCATCGATTTCATCAAGAAGCCGACCGAGGCCGGGGTCGTTTCCAACCTGCTACGGGAGTACGGCTTCTACAGTCCGAGTGAGCTCGAGGACACCGCGCTGAACGACGCCAGTCTGACTGCGGTCGGCTCCGGTTCTCAGTCCGATGAAATTTCCGTATCCCTGAGCGAATACCTGCAGGAGATTGCCAACGTCGCCATGGGCCGATCGTCGGACCTGCTGGCGCGCCTGCTCCGGGTATTCGTCAAGCAGCCCATCCCGAAAGTGGCGTTCATTGCCAATTCCGAACTGCACATGGCGATTTCCGCCGCCCAGAACAGTACGACCTATTCCGCGGTGTGCCAGGGCTTCACTGGCGCGGGCATTGCCGGCGAAGCCCTGCTGCTGTTTGCCGACGCCAGCTTTCAGGAAATGGCGGAGATGCTGCACTACGA
>JBPEXK010000106.1:0-2254 GCA_052031745.1 Marinobacter sp.
CGCACCTTGAACAACTCCTTCATCATTCTCGATGAGAGCCAGAACACCACCCGCGAGCAGATGAAGATGTTCCTGACCCGGATTGGCTTCGGCTCGACCGCGGTGATCACCGGTGACACCACCCAGGTAGACCTGCCCCGGGGCCAGAACTCCGGCCTGATTCACGCTGCCGGCGTGCTGGGCAAGGTCGCGGGTATTGGCTTCACCCGTTTTGAAGCCAAAGACGTGGTGCGCCACCCGCTGGTTCAACGCATCGTGGAAGCCTACGACACCTTCGATGACGGCGGCGGGACCTCTTCGTGAGCGAGCTGACGGTCGACATCCAGAACGTGTTTGCCGGCCCAGGCGTGCCCGATGACGAACAACTGACCACATGGGCGCAAGCCGCCTGGCGCGGTGAGCACCGGTCCGAAGTCACGGTTCGGATCGTAGATTCGGCAGAGAGCCAAAGCCTGAATTTTGAGTACCGGGGCAAGGACAAACCCACCAATGTGTTGTCCTTCCCATTTGAGGCGCCAGCCGGTATAACGGTGCCATTGGCGGGAGATCTTGTCATTTGTGCGCCGGTTGTGGAACGCGAGGCCAGCGAGCAACGCAAAACACCAACCGCCCACTGGGCGCATATGGTGGTTCACGGCATGCTTCATCTGCAGGGTTACGACCATGTGGATGACGACGATGCCGAGGTCATGGAAGCCCTCGAAATCCAGCTGCTGGCGCAACTTGGATTCGGCAACCCTTACGAAGCAGAGGAAACGGAACAAGACTCATGAACGACGACCAGTCGAGTCGCGGCCAGGGCGGAAAGTCCTGGCTGGAACGCATATCACAGGCCTTGGTCGGAGGCCCACAGTCTGTCGAGGACGTACTGGAAATCCTCCGAGAGGCTGAATCAGAAGAAATCATCGACGCCGATGCCATGAGCATCATCGAAGGCGCCATGCAGGTGATCGATATGCGGGTGGAGGAAATTATGATCCCCCGCTCCCAGATGGTTACCGTCAAAGCCTCGCAAGATCCCAAAGACTTCCTCGGCGAAATCATCGCCTCCGCCCACAGCCGTTTCCCGGTGATCGGCGACAGCCAGGATGACGTGATCGGCGTGTTGCTGGCCAAAGACCTGCTGCCGCTGGCCCTGGAAAACGACCTGAACTGGAACAAAATCCGCGAGATCCTGCGGCCGCCCACCTTCGTGCCGGAAAGCAAGCGCTTGAACCAGCTGCTGAAGGAGTTCAAGGAAAACCGTAACCACATGGCCATCGTGGTGGACGAGTATGGCGGCACCGCCGGCCTGATCACCATCGAAGACGTACTCGAACAGATTGTTGGTGAAATCGAAGACGAACACGACTTCGACGAGGAAACCCACATCAAGGCGCGGGGCGATGGCACCTACGCCGTCAAGGCCGTGACCCCGGTCGACGACTTCAACACCTTCTTCAAAACGGAACTGGATGAAGAAGAGTTCGACACCATTGGCGGCCTCGTGCTCAAGGAGTTCGGCCACCTGCCCAGACGGGGTGAATCGGTTGCCTTCGGCGGTTTGCGCTTTACCATTGCCAACGCTGACAACCGAGTCATCCGTCTGCTGCAGGTTACCCGCAGTGAGCCATAACGTCTCCGAAGTTCAGGCATTAAACTCACCACTCGCCGCCAGCCGCTGGCTCGGCCTGGCCACCCTGGTGGCCGCCGGTGCCCTGCAGACCCTGACCTTCTCGCCGTTCGAATTCTGGTGGCTGGGGCCGCTGTCCATGCTGCTGATCCTGCTGGTGGCAGTGCCGCTGGCGGCAGAGCGCCTGTTCGCCGCCGGCTGGTTTACCGGCCTCGGCCTGTTCGGCAGCGGTGCCAGCTGGGTTTACATCAGCATCAGCGAACACGGCAACACCTCGATTCCCGTCTCGATCCTGCTGACCGTCATCTTTGTTGCCGGGCTGGCGCTGTTTCATGCCCTCGCCTTCTGGTTCTGGGGCAAACTGGCCAAAGACAGCCCGGTTCGACGGCTGATCCTGTTCCCGGCCATCTGGATCCTCGGCGACTGGCTGCGAGGCTGGTTGCTCACCGGTTTTCCCTGGCTGTACCTGGGCACCGCTCACACCGACGGCCCCCTGGCAGGGTTTGCGCCGCTGGTGGGCGTGCACGGCCTGACCTTCTGGGTGGCCGCATCGGGCGCGGCACTCTACGGTGCCTGGTGGCTGATCACCCATGGACGCCGGACTTCAGCACTGATTACTCTGGCACTGGCCCTGATTCCCTG
>JBPEXK010000107.1:0-2393 GCA_052031745.1 Marinobacter sp.
ACCCTGAACGGGGAAGGCCTGCAGCACCAGGACGGCCACAGCCACATTCTGGCTCAGACTATCCCGAGCTGTAAGTCGTACGATCCGGCCTATGGCTACGAAATGGCAGTTATCATACAGCACGGTATCAAGGAGATGTTCGAGGACAACCAGAACGTCTACTACTACCTGACCATCGAGAACGAGAACTACGAGCAGCCGGCCATGCCGAAAGGCAAAAAGGTTGAAGATGGCATTATCAAGGGTATGTACCTGCTGGATTCCGTCGAAACCAAAGGCCGCAAGAAGACGCCTCGGGTTCAGCTTCTGGGGGCTGGCGCCATCCTCAACGAGGTACGTGCGGCCGCAGAGCTGCTGAAGGAAGATTTCGAGGTGGCCAGCGACATCTGGAGCGTTACCAGCTTCAACGAACTGGCCCGTGACGGTCAGCACGTTGATCGTTGGAACCGTCTGCACCCGGACGATTCGCCGAAGAAGGCCTACATCACCGAGTGCCTGGAAAAGCAGCAAGGTCCGGTGGTGTCCTCCACTGACTACATGAAGCTCTTCTCCGAGCAGGTGCGTGCCTTCATCCCGCAAACCTTCGTGACCCTGGGTACCGATGGTTACGGTCGAAGCGACACCCGCGAGAAGCTGCGCAGCCACTTCGAAGTGGATCGCTACCACGTAGCGGTTACCGCGCTGTCGGCCCTGGCCCAGGATGGCGAAATCAAGAAGGATGTGGTTCTCGAAGCCATGCGGAAGTACGGAATCGATCGCAACAAAACGAACCCGGTGCTGGCCTAAGGAGATCGCCATGAGTGAACAGGAAATCAAGGTTCCCGATCTCGGCGGTGCGGACGAGGTCGAGGTTATCGAAATCATCGTCAGCAAGGGGGACTCTGTTGAAGAAGAGGATCCGATCCTGACGGTGGAGTCCGACAAGGCATCGGTCGAATTGCCGGCTCCTGCGGCCGGCAAGATCACCAACATTACTGTCAAGGTGGGTGACAAGGTCAAAGAGGGCGATGTTGTCGGCACCATGGACGCCGGTGGTGCCGGCGGTGGCGACGCCGACGAGTCGGCTGAGGACAAGTCCGAGCCGGAGGAAGCCAAGGCCGAAGAACCGGCTGAGGCGAAAGCGGAAGAGAGCAAGCCGGCCCCGAAAAAGTCCGGCGGTTCCCGCAAGGAAACCGTCAAGGTCCCGGCCCTGGATGGCTTCGACAACGTACCGGTGATCGAGATCAATGTTGCCGAAGGCGATAGCATCGAGGCCGACGACGCCCTGGTGACCGTGGAGTCCGACAAGGCGACCATGGAAATCCCTGCTCCCTACGCGGGCAAAGTCGGCAAGATCCTGGTCTCCGAGGGTGACAAGCTGTCCGAAGGTGACGATCTGCTCGAGATGACCGTCGAGGGCGACGGCGGCGAGGCGGATGAAGGCGCCTCCGAGGCCGAGCCAGAGAAAGCTGAAAGCAAGCCCGAGCCGAAGCAGGACAAGCCCAAGCAGAAGGAGTCCGCGCCGGAGCCCCAGGGCGCCACTTACGAGCCACCTGCGCCGGGCACCAAGGTGCACGCCGGTCCTGCGGTGCGGAAGCTGGCCCGGGAGCTGGGTGCGGATCTGACCCGCATCAAGGGCTCAGGTCCGAAAAACCGGATCGTTAAAGACGACGTCCAGGCCTACGTGAAGAGCCAGCTGCAGCAGGCTCAGCAGGGCGGATCCGTGGGTACCGGTTCCGGTATTCCGGGGGTCAAGCTGCCGGACTTCAGCCAGTTTGGCGAAGTCGAGCGCGAGGGCATGTCTCGCATGATGGCGGCGACCGCCACCAACATGCAGCGCAGCTGGCTGAACGTGCCCCACGTGACCCAGTTCGACGAAGCCGACATCACCGACATGGAAGACTTCCGCAAGGCCCAGAAGGCGGCCGGCGAGAAAAAAGGTGTGAAGATGACGCCGCTGCCGTTCCTGCTTAAGGCCTGCGCCAAGGCACTGGCGGAACTGCCGCAATTCAACGTGTCCCTGGACATGGAGAAGAAGGAAGTCATCCGCAAGAAGTACATCCACATTGGTATCGCGGTGGACACGCCGCACGGTCTGATGGTGCCGGTGATCCGCAACGTCGACCAGAAGGGGTTGTGGGAGCTTGCGGCCGAGAGTGCCGAACTGGCCCAGAAGGCCCGGGACAAGCAGCTTAAGCCGGCAGAAATGCAGGGCGCCTGCTTTACCATCACCAGCCTCGGCGGTATTGGTGGTACAGCCTTCACGCCAATCGTGAACACTCCTGAGGTGGCAATCCTGGGCGTGTCCAAGGCGGCGATGAAGCCGGTGTGGGACGGCAAGGCCTTCCAGCCTCGGCTGATGCTGCCGCTGTCACTGTCCTACGACCACCGGGCTGTGAACGGTGCCGACGCGG
>JBPEXK010000108.1:0-1576 GCA_052031745.1 Marinobacter sp.
CCCCCAGTTGGCCGTCACCGCGGAGCACCCGGTGGCAGGGAATCAGCAAGCCAATCCGGTTCTTGCCGCAGGCTGTCCCCACCGCCCGGGTGGCTTTGGGCTTTCCGATGGCCTCAGCCACCTGGGCGTAGCTGAGTACAGCGCCGGCCGGAATGGTGGCCAAGAAACGCCAAACCGAGATCTGGAAGGCGGTGCCCCGCAAATCCAGGGGCACTTCCGGTTGAGGCGCTCCAGAGCTGATGTGTTGATCCAGTGCCAGCATCCAGGCATCCAGCTCCGGCGCCTCCTGGGCGGAGGACCGCGTCAGGGCCGCATCTGGAAATTCCGCCCGAAGCTCGGCGATCAAAGAATCCACGTCCTCACCGAACTGAACAAAGCAGACACCCTGGTCGGTAGCTGCCATCAGCACCCACCCAAGGGCGGTATTTCGGTGGGCATAGCTGATGTGCTCTCCTTTTGCGCCGGCCTGGTAAGCACTGGGCGTCATGCCCAAATGCTGTTTGCCTTTCTCATAGACTCGACTGACCGAGCCGTAGCCGGAATCAAAAATGGCCTCGGTCACCCCCGCGCCCTGCTTCAACGACTGCTTGAATTGGCGCAGGCGAGCGGCGTCCTGGTAGGCCTTTGGGGACACCCCGAACACCTCTTTAAACGCCTTTTGCAGGCGAGTTGGTGACAGCCCAACTTCCCTCGCCAGGGTCGCTAGCGGTAACCGGTCGTCGGCCCGGCGTTCGATGGAGCGGGCAAGCCGAATCATCTGGTCCCGACGTTGCTCGGCGTCAGATAGGTGAGAAAGCTTTGGCATAGGTAAGTTGTCGGTCATCGGCACGATTCTGATCTCAGTTCCTTCACGATACCTTCATCAAACCCGGTTTCCCAACCCGACGCCATCCGATTCTTGCCATGGTTACATCTGTTTCGAATCAACAAAGGCGTCGCCTCTGTTGACACTCTGTGGGTTGGTGCACGGAATGGATTCAATTTCTGTTCGATACTCACCTAATCGCACCGCCCCAAGACAACCACGGAGGGTTCACCGCATGACTTCTGCTACTGTCCGAAAATTCAGCCAGGGCCTGGCTTTTGCAATTGCTGCCGCCGGCAGTTCCCTGGCTCAAGCCGACAGCGTGAAAATCATCTACGCGGCGGAAAACGCTCTGTATGGGGCCGGCTACGATATTGGCCGGGCCGATGGCTGGATCGACGATTCCCTACGCCAGGCCATCCGCCAGTACCAGACTCGTTCCGGCAACCTGAACGTGACCGGCAATCTGGACACAGCCACTCTTTCGGCCATGGGCATCACCAACGGCTCCGGGCGTACCGTCACTGGCAATGTGGTAGCGAGCAAGGCGGATGCCCTGGCGACGCTCGGTGTTTCCGACCCCAAACCGCGGCTTAAGCCCAAGCCCGCGTTTGCCGTTAAGGAAGAACCGGCCAAGGTCGAACCTGCCGCTGCCAAGGCTCCGGCTCCGAAAAAGCCCGAACCCAAACCGGAACCGGTGAAAGTGGTTGCTGCCGTAGAAGCCACAACACCGGAACCTGCGGACTAGTTCAGACGTGTGCTCTTCCGATC
>JBPEXK010000109.1:0-2363 GCA_052031745.1 Marinobacter sp.
GCCAGGCTGACGTCATCCAGACTCTGGATTTCCGACAGGCTGCCGGCGAAGCCCTCGAAGCGGGCACCCCGGGCGCCTTTGCCGTTGCCGCTGACGCCCCGGACTTCGCTGACGGTGTTCCAGGACTGGCAGGCGGTGCACTGGCCCTGCCACTTGGAGAAGTCTGCACCGCATTCGGTGCAGACAAAGGCGGTCTTGGGTTTCGCCATCAGGCCAGCTTCTTGTACTTCATGCGCTGGGGCACCATGGCGGAATCCCCTTTGCGCTGCTTGTGGTCCTCGTCGTATTCGCTGAAGTTGCCCTCGAAGTAGACCACCTCACCGTCGTCCTCGAACGCCAGGATGTGAGTGGCCACCCGGTCCAGGAACCAGCGGTCGTGCGAGATCACCAGGGCGGCGCCCGGGAAATTCAGCAGCGCCTCTTCCAGAGCCCGCAGGGTTTCCACGTCCAGGTCGTTGGTCGGTTCGTCCAGCAGCAGCACGTTGCCACCCTGCTTCAGCAGCTTGGCCAGGTGCAAGCGGTTGCGCTCACCGCCGGACAGGTCGCCGACGCGTTTTTGCTGGTCGCTGCCCTTGAAGTTGAAGCGACCAACGTAGGCCCGCGACGGGGTTTCGTAGTTGCCGACCTTGATGATGTCATTGCCGTCGGACAGCTCTTCCCAAACGGTCTTGTCGCCATCCAGGTCACGCATCTGATCGACGTACGCCAGTTCCACGGTTTCGCCTACCACGATGTCGCCGGCATCGGGCTTGTCGTAACCGGCAATCATCTTGAACAGGGTGGACTTACCGGCGCCGTTACCGCCGATGATGCCGACGATGGCGCCGGGCGGTACCCGCAAGGACACGTCTTCGTACAGCAGGCGGTCATCGAACGACTTGCTGATGCCGTCGATCTCGATCACCTTGTCGCCCAGGCGCGGGCCGGGCGGGATGTAGAGTTCGTTGGTCTCGTTGCGCTTCTGGAATTCTTGGGAGCTCATTTCCTCGAAGCGGGCCAGACGGGCCTTGCTCTTGGACTGGCGGCCCTTGGCGTTGCTACGCACCCATTCCAGCTCGTGCTTGACGGCCTTCTGGTGGGCAGCCTCCTGCTTGGCTTCCATCTCCAGGCGTTTTTCCTTGTTCTCCAGCCACTGGCTGTAGTTGCCCTCGAACGGGATGCCGTGGCCCCGGTCCAGCTCCAGGATCCAGCCGGCCACGTTGTCCAGGAAGTAACGGTCGTGGGTGATGGCGACCACGGTACCGGTGTAGTCGTGCAGGAAGCGCTCCAGCCAGGCTACGGATTCGGCATCCAGGTGGTTGGTGGGTTCGTCCAGCAGCAGCATGTCCGGGCTGGACAGCAGCAGGCGGCACAGGGCAACCCGGCGGCGCTCACCACCGGACAGGTTCTTGACCGGCTGGTCCCAGGCCGGCAGGCGCAGGGCGTCGGCGGCGACTTCCATCTTGCGCTCGATGTCGTGACCGTCGGTGGCCTGGATGTAGGCTTCCAGCTCGCCCTGTTTCTTGGCCAGGGCGTCGAAATCGGCATCCGGCTCGGCGTAGGCGGCGTACACCTGGTCCAGCTCCGCCAGGGCGTCGTGCACGCCGGAGACGGCTTCGTCGACAATCTCCTTCACGGTTTTGGCGTCGTCCAACTCCGGCTCCTGGGGCAGGTAGCCCACGTTGATGCCGGGTTGGGGCCGGGCCTCGCCGATGTAATCCTGATCCACGCCCGCCATAATGCGCAGCAGGGTTGATTTACCCGAGCCGTTCAAGCCGAGCACGCCGATCTTGGCGCCGGGGAAGAAGCTCAGGGAGATGTCTTTGAGGATCTCGCGCTTGGGGGGAACCACTTTGCCCACGCGATTCATCGTGTATACGTACTGGGCCATAGCAGGCTGTATCCTCTGTTGAAATCGGAGGTGAATAAAAGGAATTCGGAGATAAGCCCCGTAAGGTAGCGAAACAGGAAAACTATAGCAATTGAGGGAAATTCGCGGACCGCGGCGTGACGGTTTCTGCGGAGGGCCTGTGGGGCCCATAAAAGATGATTTTTCACCCATTTGTAAGATAGAATAGCGGCCCAATTTTTCAGGGAGCCCGAGGGATTTTTCCAGCTCTCCGGGCCAGCCAAGCACACAGAGGCAGCGCATCCATGTTTAATCGTGAAATGAAAATCGCCGGCTTTGACGACGAACTCTGGAACGCCATGCAGGCGGAAGAGAAGCGTCAGGAAGCTCACATCGAGCTGATTGCATCCGAGAACTACACCAGCCCGCGCGTGATGGAAGCGCAGGGCAGCCAGCTGACCAACAAGTACGCCGAGGGCTACCCCGGCAAGCGCTACTACGGCGGTTGTGAGTTTGTGGACATTGCCGAGGATCT
>JBPEXK010000110.1:0-3711 GCA_052031745.1 Marinobacter sp.
TACGAGCAGCGTGACTTCTACCTGGACGAGGACACCTGGCAGATCTCACTGGTCGATCACTACGACGGCCGTGGCAACCTCTGGCGCGTAGCCGAAGCACACACCATGCAGATCTACGATGCCAACATCCCGGCCTATGCCTTTGAAACCCTGTACGACCTGCTGTCTGGCCGTTACCTGGTGATGGGCATGACCAACGAAGAAGACACGCCGTACGAGTACGGCACCGAGCGCAGCTCGCGGGAGTACACTCCGGCGGCCCTGCGTCGGGCTGGCGTCCGCTAATGGCGTGATGACTATGACGAACCCCGGCAGCGGCTACCGCTCCCGGGGTTCGTCGGTTTAACGGAGGTAGACAGAAATGATTGGAATCATGGGAAACCGGCCGTTGTTCGACATCGAAAAGCGACTGCTGGATCGCGAGGGCGAGTGGCTGGTGAAAACCCGGGAAATTCCCGAACTGGGGCCCTACGGGTCTCGACTGGAGGCCATCGAGGCCCTGTACCGGCACGTCACCATCTGTTCCGGCAGCTTGCGCAAGGAAAAGCCGGAACTGGCGCGTGAATTCGTGCAGCACTCGATCACCGACTGCAACAAGACCGATTGCGAGCTGTGCAACGCGCTGATGGCGCTGGCACCAGACTCGTCGGTGGTGCAGCTAAAAGCCTGATCGCGCGGACTAGTAGCCCCGGCTGCGGTCAACTACCCCAGACACCGGCTGGCCCTGGGCCAGGGCGCGAAGTTTGTCCGCAATCTGTGCCACGGTGGCCTCGCGCAGAGTGCGCGCGGACACGTGTGGGGTAATGGTGATGGCCGGATGCTGCCAGAACGGGTGCTCCGCTGGCAGCGGCTCCTGCCGGAATACATCCAGCACGGCGTGCATCACCTTGCCGTCGTTCAGGGCCCGTTCCAGGTCCGCCTCGACCAGGTGCTCGCCACGGCCGACATTGATCACCACTGCGTCCGGCTGCAGCTTGCTGAGCAGGTCCTGGTCGATCAGATTGCGGGTGGCGTCGGTCAGGGGCAGGGTGTTCACCAGCACCCGGGTGGCGCCGAGAAAGGCGTCCAGTTGTTCCGGCCCGGCGAAGGTCTGTACACCATCGATGGTATGACGGCTCCGGGCCCAGCCATGCACCGGGTAGCCCAGGCCCGCCAGGGTAGCTGCCACTTTGGCGCCAATCTGGCCCAGGCCCATGACACCGACCGGCCAATCCCGGCGGTTGGCTGGCCGCTGCAGTTTCCAGCGGCTCTGGCTCTGCTGCTGGCGGTAAACCGCCATGCCGCGACTGATATCCACCAGGTGGTGCAGCACGTATTCCGCCATCTGCTCCGACATGCCCGCATCTTCCAGCCGCACCACGGTTAATTCCGGCGGCAGGTGTGGCAGTGCCATCAAGCCATCAACGCCTGCACCCAGGCTGAAGATCGCCTTCAGGTTCGGCTCTCGCTCGAACAGCGCCGCCGGCGGGTTCCAGACGATGGCATAGTCGGCGCCCACCGATGCCGCCTCCGGATCCCAGACTCCTATCTCCGCCTCGGGCAGCAGCTCCCTCAATGGGTCGATCCAGCGTTCGGGTTTCGGGTCACCGGCGGCGAACAGGACTTTCATGGCAGCTCCGTTATCGGTAATCGGTCAGGGATTGGGCAGTGATCTCAGGCCTTGCCGCCCAGCAGGATCCGGACGGCGGTGCAGGCGTCTTCCAGTTCCTCATCCCGGGGCTCCTGGCCACCGAGGATGTCGCTGTACAGGCAGGACTCGGCCAGCCGCACCATGAACAGTGACAGACTGTCGATGTTCATCGGCGGGGTGATTCGGCCCCGGGCCACCTGATCCTTCAGTAACAGGGTATTGGCTTCCACAGTGCGGCTGCGCAGTGTGGACTGGGAGGAGGTGAGAATCTTCAGGGCGTATTCCGGGTCCTGGTGGATAAACTGCCGCAGCGGGCCGAAATGCAGCACCGTGGAATTGATGTGTCGGTACACCCCGACCACGTACTCAATGCCGGTGCCGGGGGTGGTGGCGAGGGCTTCCTGGCGGACCGGATCGTACAGCGACCAGAGCACATCCCCGATCAGCAGATCCTTGTTGCCGACCCAGCGGAACAGGGTGGCGCGACCAATATTCAGCTCATCCGACAGGGACGCCAGGTGAATGCGCTCGCCCTTCAGCCACATGCGACGGGCCCGTTTCAGGGCGTCTGCGGGTGTCGCCCGCTGGCTTGTTTTGGTCGGTGTTGGCTCGGCCACTGAAACCTCGTTTGGTGGTTTGGGGTCATTCTAAACACAAAAGCCGGACGCTGCTATGAGGCCCGCCCGGGCCGAACCCTCGGTGGCGAATCGGCAGCGTGAAGGTTTCGTGAACTTTCCGGGCTACACTGTCGTCAGTGCCGGGTGCCATCACAGCCTGCCCGGTGTTCATTGGCAAGGTCCGGAGCCTATGACGCGAACCGTACTGATCATTGAAGACAACCCGGGAATTGGTGAGCTGGTGCGCATGCAGGTCGCCGACCTGGGTATGCAGGCCGTGCTCGTGGAGCGCGGTGATCTCGGCCTGGAGCGTTTCCGCCAAGGCGGGGTCGATCTGGTGATCCTTGATTTGATGCTGCCCGGCCTGGACGGTCTGTCGGTGTGCCGGGAGATTCGCGCCTGCCCGGGCTATGTGCCGGTCTTGATGCTGACCGCCAAGAGCAGCGAACTGGACCGGGTGCTGGGTCTGGAGATGGGCGCCGACGATTACCTCACCAAGCCCTTCAGCGTGGCCGAGCTGGCGGCCCGGATCAAAGCCCTGTTCCGCCGGGTGGACGCCCTGTCGGCCCAGCCCGAGCCGGGCCCGGACACCGAGCAGTTAACGGTGGACGGACTGCGGGTCGATCCGGTGCGGCGCCGGGTGTACGTGGACGATCGCGAGGTGGAGCTGACCGCCCGGGAGTTTGACCTGCTCTGGCACTTTGCCCGTCACCGGGGCCGGGTATTCAGTCGGGCGCAACTGTTGGATGCGGTCTGGGGCTACAATCACGAAGGCTACGAACACACCGTTAACACCCACATCAATCGTCTGCGCAACAAGATCGAGACCGATCCGGCCGAGCCACGGTTCGTGCAGACCGTGTGGGGCGTCGGCTACCGGTTTATGGACTGATCCATGGTGCTTGCCCTGTTCCGAACCCTCTATGCCCGCCTGGCCCTGGGCCTGTTCCTGTTGCTGGTGATCGTCGGTGGCCTGTTCACCGTGCTCAGTCTGTATTCGGTGCGGGAGTACACCGGCGCGGTCTACCAGGAACTTAATCGGGACCTGGCCAGCAACCTGGTGGCGGACCGCAATCTGGTCACCGACGGCGAGCTCAACCGGGCCGCCCTGAAGGAACTGTTCGGGCTGTACATGACCATCAACCCGAGCATCGAAATTTACCTGCTGGATCGCCAGGGGCGCATCCTGTCCTACTCCGCCGATCCGGACAAAATCAAACGCAACCGGGTGTCGCTGGAACCGATCCAGACCCTGCTGGCGGACCCGGAGGCGTACCCATTGCCGGGCGATGACCCGCGCAGCCACGACCGGCGCAAGGTGTTCTCGGTGACCCCGGTCCCCAACACCGACAACCCGGACGGCTATCTGTACGTGGTGCTGCGGGGTGAGGAATACGACACCGCCGAGAGCATGGTGCACAGCGACCGTCTGCTGCAAATGGGCGCTGGGGCCCTGGCGGTCAG
>JBPEXK010000010.1:0-1798 GCA_052031745.1 Marinobacter sp.
CCCGGGCCGGATGCTGGACCACCTGCGCAAGGGCACCCTGAAGCTGGATAACCTGAAGGCGCTGGTGCTGGACGAGGCGGACGAGATGCTCCGCATGGGCTTCATCGACGACGTGGAAGCGATCCTGGCGAAGACGCCGGAGAACTGCCAGCGCGCCTTGTTCTCCGCCACCATGCCGCCGCAGATCAAGAAGGTGGCGCAGACCTACCTGCGCAACGCCACCGAGGTGAAGATCGAAAGCGAGACCCGCACGGTCGAGCGCATTTCCCAGTTCGTGCTGCCGGTCTACGCCGAGCGCAAGCTGGACGCCCTGACCCGGATCCTGGAAGTGGAGCCGGTAGACGCCACCATCATCTTCGTGCGCACCAAGGCCGAAACCACGCTGCTGGCCGAAAAACTCTCAGCCCGTGGCCACGCGGTGGCGCCGCTGAACGGTGACCTGAACCAGCGTCAGCGCGAGCAGACGGTGGAAGACCTCAAGCGCGGCAAGAAAGACATCGTGATCGCCACCGACGTGGCGGCCCGGGGCCTGGACGTGGCGCGTATCACCCACGTCATCAACTACGACGTGCCCTACGACACCGAAGCCTATATCCACCGTGTTGGCCGTACCGGCCGCGCCGGACGCACCGGTAAGGCCATCCTGCTGGTCACGCCGCGGGAGCGCAGCTGGCTGAAGACTCTGGAGCGGGCCACCAACTCGCCGATGGAAGCCTACCAGCTGCCTTCGCCGGTCGAGCTCAAGAAAATGCGCGAGCAGCAGTTCGAGAGCCAGCTGCTGGGCTTTGCTGAGGACAAGAAGCTGGCCAAGGCGATGTCCCTGCTGGACGAGATCGCCGAGCGTAACGACATGGACATGGCCATGGTGGCCGGTGCCTTGGCGTGCTGGATGGAAGCGGCCCAGCCGGGTTCGCTGCCGCTGGAGCAGCCGGAAGCCCTGCCTGTGGTCTCCGCCACACCGCCGCCTCGCCGTGATCGCAAGGGTGGTCGTCCGGGTGGTTTCAAGAAAGGCCCGAAAGGCGGCTTTAAGAAGGGTGGCCCGAAGGGCCGAGGCGGTCCGGGTGGCCCCGGTGGCCGCGGCAAGCCACCAGGAAAAGGCGGCAAGCCCGCAGGCAAGCGCCCACCACGCCAGGCTTAAGCCTGGCGCTGGTAGACTACGAAGCTGTAGTCGTAAGGGTTGTTGTCGGACGCGGAGAAATCCTCCCGTCCGACTTCCTCCCACTCATCCCAGTTCACTTCCGGGAAGAACGCATCGCCATCCACCTCGGCATGCACCTGAGTGACGTACATGCGGTCCACCATCGGCAGGGCCTCGGTGTAAATCTGGCCACCGCCAATAATCATCACCTCTTCCCCACCTTCCAGCTCGGCCTGGGCTTCGGCCTTGATCAAGGCTTCCTTCAATGACTTCGCCCCAACCGTGCCCGCAGGCTCCTGCCAATCCGGGTTACGGGAAATCACCACGTTCATGCGACCGGGCAGCGGACGGCCGATAGAGTCCCAGGTTTTGCGCCCCATGATGATGGGCTTGCCCATGGTTGCCTGCTTGAAGTAGCGCAGGTCGCCAGGCAGGTACCAGGGTAGGTTGTTGTTGCGCCCAATGACCCGATTACGGGACATGGCGACTATGAGGGCTTTCCTCATCTTTGTGTGTCCTCTTGCTTTGGAGTTGGTAATAACTCGGTCAAGCTTTCGGGGCTGCAAGGCGGCGGGACTGCTTGTCCAAAAACCGCCTCAAGGCATCCATGCGCGGCTTGGGCTCCGCCATCCCTGGCTCCGCACATTTTTGGACAAGCAG
>JBPEXK010000111.1:0-6431 GCA_052031745.1 Marinobacter sp.
CCAGATCCAGGGTCGAGGTATCGCCGGTGCCCAGCAGGATGGCCCGTAAGCCATTGCGCACCACTTCCACCGGCACAGCGTGACTACTGTCCGACACTAGCAGCACCCGGGAGGTGATCTGACTGGTCTGGACCACCTGCCCCATCAGACCCTGGGCATCCAGAACCGCCTGGCCAGGCCGAAGACCATCGCTGCGACCCTTGTTGATAATGACCTCGTGGGAGAAGGGATCGGGAGAGACACCAACCACCTCGCCCACGATCACCCGGTCATCCAGCACCTCCGAAGAATTCATCAGGCGCCGGAGTTCGTTGTTCTCGGAAGCCAGGGCGGCGTATTTAAGGGCCCGACGCTCGAGAATCATCAGGCGAGCCTTCAGGTCCTCGTTTTCCTGCTGCAGGTCTTCTTTGTTCTCGAAGAGGCCGGCGGCCCAATCGCCGAATTCGGAGGGCGCGTTGCCGAGCCAATAGACCGGGGCAAGACCGGTGGCAATGGTGCTGCGGAAAGAAGAGAGGGCATCAAAACGGGCGTCGGCAACCACGAGGGCTGCCGACAGAATGACAATGAGGAGAAGTCTGAAACCCGGAACCGGTCCCTGGACAAAGATGGTTTTAATGGCGAATCCTCCCTACAGGCTTATCCCTCCTGGGAGAACATTCCAATGCCACCACGATCGATCACTTCCAGGGCCTTGCCACCACCACGGGCTACGCAGGTCAGCGGATCCTCGGCGATAATCACTGGCAGGCCGGTCTCTTCGCTGATCAGCTTGTCCAGGCCGCGCAACAGGGCACCACCGCCGGTCAGCACGATACCGCGCTCGGCGATGTCGGAGGCCAGCTCGGGCGGCGACTGCTCGAGGGCGCTCTTCACGGTCTGGACGATCTGCGCAAGGGATTCCTGCAGAGCGTCGAGGATCTCTTCACTGTTCAGAGTAAAGGCACGGGGCACGCCCTCGGCCAGGTTGCGGCCGCGAACGTCGATTTCGCGGATCTCCAGGCCTTCGTAGGCACAGCCAATTTCGTGCTTGATGCGCTCGGCGGTGGAATCACCGATCAGGCTGCCGTAGTTGCGGCGCACGTAAGTGACGATGGCTTCGTCGAACTTGTCGCCGCCCACGCGCACGGATTCGGCATAGACAATGCCGTTCAGGGAAATGATGGCGATCTCAGTGGTGCCGCCGCCAATGTCCACAATCATGGAGCCGCTGGCTTCTTCCACCGGCAGGCCGGCACCTATCGCCGCCGCCATCGGCTCTTCGATCAGGAACACTTCCCGAGCGCCGGCACCCAGGGCCGATTCCCGGATGGCCTTGCGTTCCACCTGGGTGGACTTGCTCGGCACACACACCAGAACCCGCGGGCTCGGGGTAATAAAGCTGTTCTCATGCACCTTGTGGATAAAGTGCTGCAACATCTTCTCGGTGACCACGAAGTCGGCAATCACACCGTCTTTCATCGGGCGGATGGCGGTGATATTGCCCGGAGTACGGCCCAGCATGCGTTTGGCTTCCGAACCCACGGCCGCCACCATTTTCTGGGAATTGTTGGTGCGAATAGCCACCACCGACGGCTCGTTCAGCACAATTCCGCGCTCACGCACATAGATAAGGGTGTTGGCGGTGCCCAGGTCGATGGACAGGTCGCTGGAGAATAAGCCTCGGAGTCTTTTGATCAACATTCGTGTAGTTTCAACCTGAGAGTTGCAGTCGCAAAAAAGATGCGGCAACTTTAGCAGTGAGCACCCCCGCAGGCAAGGTGAGAACGGGCCTCAAGCCTTACGATTCACACATTTACCCGGTGGATTGGGGCCTCCCGCCTTTGTTCGAATCTGTTACCATACCGTCTTTATTTTTAACCCTGGCGAAAGGCCGCGGGGACCGTCCCCATCAAACCACCGCGCAGGCGCTTTTTTCTGCGCCGGCCGCGGACCACTGGAACGCCGTCGCCACCCTTTAAATTAACGAGTTTTCATCTACCTGGGAGACAACGTGTGACCATTTCCCGAGAGGACATCGAAAAAGTCGCTGTGCTCGCCCGCATCCGTGTGGACGACGAGCAGGTCTCAGCCCTCGAGAACGATCTGGGCAACATCCTGGACCTGGTTGATCAATTGAGCGCGGCAGACACCGACGCGGTCGAGCCGCTGGCCCATCCGCTGGACGCGGTGCAGCGCTTGCGCCCGGACGAGGTTACCGAGACCAACCAACGGACCGCCTTCCAGGCCATCGCGCCGGCCACCGAAAACGGCCTCTACCTCGTACCTCGTGTCATCGAGTGATCAGAACCCGCGACCTCAGGAATTATCATGCATAACAAATCTGTAGCCGAGCTTTCCCGCGACCTGGAGAGCGGCAAGGTTTCCAGCGTGGAACTGGCCCAACAGTTTCTGGACCGACTGAAGCAAGAAGACAGCAAGTTCAACAGCTTCATCACCGTTACCGAAGAGCAGGCGCTGGCCGACGCCAAGGCGGCCGATGAACAGCGCGCAGCCGGCAATGCCACGCCCTGGACCGGCATCCCGTTTGCCCACAAGGATATCTTCTGCACCAACGGCGTTCGCACTACCTGCGGCTCCCGCATGCTGGAGAACTTTGTTCCGCCTTACGACGCCACCGTCACCGAGAACTTCCGCAAGGCCGGCGCCGTGTGCCTTGGCAAAACCAACATGGACGAATTCGCCATGGGTTCGTCCAATGAGTCCAGCCATTTTGGCCCGGTGACCAACCCCTGGGGTCTGAGCCAGGGCGAGAAACGGGTGCCCGGTGGCTCCTCCGGCGGTTCCGCCGCCGCCGTGGCGGCACGACTGGTACCTGCCGCCACTGCCACCGACACCGGCGGCTCCATCCGCCAGCCTGCCGCGCTCTGCGGCATCACCGGCCTGAAGCCCACATACGGCCGGGTTTCCCGGTACGGCATGATTGCCTTCGCCTCGAGCCTGGACCAAGGCGGCACCATGGCGCGCACCGCCGAGGACAACGCCCTGATGCTCAACGTCATGGCCGGCTTCGACCCCAAGGATTCCACCTCGGTGGACCGCCCGGTGCCCGACTACACCGCGACCTTGAACGAACCGCTGAAGGGCCTGCGTATCGGCCTGCCCAAAGAGTACTTCTCGGACCAGCTCAGCCCGGCGATGGAAGAGCAGGTTCGCGCTGCGGTGAAAGAATACGAGAAGCTGGGCGCCACCGTGAAAGAGGTGTCGCTGCCGAACGCCAAACTGGCTATTGCCGCCTATTACGTCATCGCGCCGGCCGAGGCGTCCGCCAACCTGTCCCGGTTTGACGGCGTGCGGTATGGCTACCGGTGCGAAGATCCGAAAGACTTGATGGACCTTTACACCCGCACCCGGGCCGAAGGTTTTGGCACCGAAGTGAAGCGGCGCATTCTGGTGGGCACCTATGCCCTGTCCGCCGGCTATTTCGACGCCTACTACCTCAAGGCCCAGAAGGTCCGCCGCCTGATCCAGCAGGATTTCATCAATGCCTTCAACGAGGTGGACGTGCTGATGAGCCCCACCACACCGTCACCGGCGTTTGCCCAGGGTGAGAAAACCAGCGATCCGGTCACCATGTACCTGGAGGACATCTTCACCATCGCGGTCAACCTGGCAGGCGTTCCGGCCATGTCAGTACCGGCCGGGTTCGTGGACGGCCTGCCCGTGGGCCTGCAGATCATCGGCAATTACTTTGACGAGGCCCGGCTGTTGAACGCCGCCCATCAATTCCAGCAGGTGACCGACTGGCACCAGCGTGAACCGCAATAAGCCCGAGAAAGGAGAGTAAGACCATGCAATGGGACATTGTGATCGGGCTGGAAATTCACGTTCAGCTCGCCACCCAAACCAAGATTTTCTCAGGCTCCAGCACCGCCTACGGTGCCGAGCCCAACACCCAGGCCAACGCAGTCGACCTGGCCATGCCGGGCACCCTGCCAGTGCCAAACGAACAGGCCTTCCGATACGCCGTTATGTTCGGCCTGGCGGTGAACGCCGAGATCGAACGTCGCTCGGTGTTCGAGCGCAAGAACTACTTCTATCCAGACCTGCCCAAAGGCTACCAGACCACCCAGCTGGAGCGGCCGATTGTGGGCCCGGGCTACGTTGACATCGACCTGGCCAACGGCAACTCAAAGCGCGTGCGCATTCACCACGCCCACCTGGAAGAAGATGCGGGCAAATCCCTGCACGAGGACTTCCACGGCATGACCGGTGTCGACCTGAACCGAGCCGGCACCCCGCTGATTGAGGTGGTCACCGAACCGGACATGGGCAGTGCCGAGGAAGCCGTTGCCTTCGCCAAGAAACTGCACAGCCTGGTGACCTCGCTGGGTATCTGTGACGGCGACATGTCTCAAGGCTCCATGCGCTTCGACGTCAACATCTCGCTCAAACCCAAAGGTTCAGACACCCTTGGCACCCGCACCGAGACCAAGAACCTGAACTCGTTCCGCTTTATGGAGCAGGCCATCGCCCACGAAGTCGAGCGTCAGATGGATATCCTGGAAGACGGCGGTGTGATTGAGCAGGAGACCCGGCTGTACAACGGTGACCGGGATGAATCCCGCTCCATGCGCACCAAGGAAGAAGCCAACGACTACCGCTACTTCCCCTGCCCGGATCTGCTGCCGGTGGAAATCGACGACGCCTTCATCGAGAGCGCCCGCAGCCGCCTTCCGGAGCTGCCGGACGACCGCAAGGCACGGTTCAAGGAACAGTACGGCCTGAACGATTACGACGCTGGCCTGCTCAGCGGCGATGCCAAACTGGCCGGCTTCTTCGAGGAAGCCGTCAGCCACGGCAAAGACGCCAAGCTCGCGGCCAACTGGGTGCAGGGGGAATTCTCTGCACGCCTGAACGCCGAGGAAAAGACCGTCGCCGAGTCACCCATCACCGGTGCCCAGCTTGGTGACCTGATCGTTCGCATCGCCGATAACACGGTCTCATCCTCTGGTGCCAAGAAGGTGTTTGAGGCGCTCTGGAGCGGTGAGAACGACAACGTGGATGCCATCATCGATGCCAAGGGTCTGAAGCAGGTGTCCGACACCGGCGAACTGGAGAAGATGGTCGACGAAGTACTGGCGGGCATGCCCGACCAGGTCGCCCAGTACCAGAACGAGGACGACCCGAAGAAGCGCAAGAAGATGCTGGGCGGCTTCATGGGGCCGCTCATGAAGGCTTCCAAGGGCCAGGGCAACCCCAAACTGTTCAACGAAATCCTGGTGAAAAAACTCGACGGCTGAGGCCGTTGGGCGACCCGGCGAGGCGGCTTTGTCAGCGCCTCGCCGACCCTCAAGCAATTCCCGACCTGCCGCACTTTGTGATGCATGCTTCAAAAAAGTGCAACAAACCTGCCATAAACAGCGACACGCTTCTTGCTGACCACAAAGTAAACAACTAAACTTTTTGAAGTTTAAGTGTTTTTTCTGGAAGGAGTTTTTTTGGAAAAAGCAGCCGTATAAACAATAATAGTTGTCAGATCATTCACCATGAAGCCAGCTGCCATTAAGACCAATCTACGCAATCAGCAGCGCGTTGACGTATCGACAGACATCACCGTCGAGCGCCCCGATGGCTGCACCCTGACCTGCACCGTCGCCAACCTGTCCCGCACTGGCGTGATGATTTCCTGCACCCAAGATGCCGTCAAGGCATTGATCCCGGATCAAAAAAGCCCGGCCCCCGGCAACTGGATTACCGTCAAAACCCGCTTTTCGGTACCCGTGGTCGCGACCCAACCGGTGTCGGTCGTGGCCGACGGCCACATCGTCCATATGCGCCGAATTGCTCGAAACGAATACCACCTGGGCATCCAGTTTTCCGAGTTCGAGGGCAATGGTTTCGATTACGTCGATCGCTACGTCTCGAAGCTGCTGGCAGACTCCAGTAATCAGGCCTGAACTGGCCTCACCCGAGCGCCCTCACCGCAGCCGACAACCCCGCCTCGCCTGCCTTGTCGCTATATTATTATAACGCCAAACTCTAGAAAGCCCGCTTCTTATACCCTGGCCCCTTCTGGTATCATTTCAGGTCACATTTCCACAGCCAACAGGGCCCGCACGGCGGCATCGGAAGACCATGACCACATACAACCTCACGCACCTGAAACAGCTGGAAGCGGAAAGCATCCACATCATCCGGGAAGTGGCAGCCGAGTTCGACAACCCGGTCATGCTTTACTCCATCGGCAAGGACTCAGCGGTAATGCTGCACCTGGCCCGTAAGGCTTTCTATCCCGGCAAGCCCCCCTTCCCGCTCATGCACGTGGACACCACCTGGAAGTTTAAGGACATGATCGACTTCCGGGACCGCAAGGTGAAGGAATACGGTCTCGACCTGATCGTTCACAAGAACGAAGAAGGGATCAAGCAGGGTGTTGGGCCTTTCACCCACGGCAGCGCCAAGCACACCGATATCATGAAAACCCAGGCGCT
>JBPEXK010000112.1:0-1636 GCA_052031745.1 Marinobacter sp.
CCGCCGCACCGATGAGATTGCCTCGCTGGCGGAGGAGCTGGAGGACGAGCTTGGCGACGATGCGTTCGACCTGGCAGATCTGTCCGCCGAGTCCGAGAGCGCCGAGGCACCGGTGGTCAAGCTGCTGCAAACCCTGTTTGAGGACGCGGTGCAGGCACGCAGCTCGGACATCCACATAGAGCCAGATGAAACCGTGGTGCGCATTCGGCAGCGGGTCGATGGCGTGCTGCAGGAACAGGTGATGAAGGAAAAGCGGGTGAACGCCGCGCTGGTCCTGCGCCTGAAGCTGATGGCCGGCCTGAATATTTCCGAAAAACGGCTGCCCCAGGATGGCCGTTTCAACATCCGTGTCAAAGGCCGCAGCATTGACGTGCGGATCTCCACCATGCCGGTGCAATACGGCGAATCGGTGGTCATGCGTCTGCTCGACCAGAGCCAGGGCATGCTGAATCTGGACGCCACCGGTATGCCGCCGGAGCTGATGGAGCGGTTCCGCCGCATGATCCGCAAACCCCACGGCATGATCCTGGTGACCGGGCCGACCGGCAGTGGTAAGACCACAACCCTGTACGGCGCCCTCAGCGAACTGAACCGTCCGGAAGTGAAAATCATCACCGCCGAAGACCCGGTGGAATACCGGTTGCCGCGCATTACCCAGGTGCAGGTGAACCCGAAGATCGGGCTGGAATTCGCCAGCGTTTTGCGTTCGGCGCTGCGTCAGGATCCGGACGTGATCCTGGTGGGTGAGATGCGAGACCAGGAAACCGTGGACATCGGCCTGCGAGCGGCAATGACCGGTCACCTGGTGCTTTCCACTCTACACACCAACGATTCCATCAGCAGCGCCATGCGTCTGATCGACATGGGGGCACAGCCCTTCCTGGTGGCCAGCTCCTTGCTGGGTGTAATCGCCCAGCGATTGGTGCGGCGTATCTGTGAAAATTGCTCGGAAGCTTACGAGCCTACCGATCAGGAACAGGTCTGGCTCGACAGCTTTGACCTGGACCCCATCGACCGGGAGGCCGGCTTCGTGCACGGTCGGGGCTGCTACCAGTGCAGCAACACCGGTTACAAGGGCCGAATCGGCGTGTATGAGCTGCTCGAGATGGATGAAAGCATGCTGGACGCCCTTCGGCGACAGGATGTCTCGGCGTTTACCCGGGCAGCGCGTAAGGGCGACCTGTATCGGCCCCTGGGCCACTGCGCCATGGATTACGCGTTGCAGGGGCTGACCACCCTGGAGGAAGTGGCGCGGGTGGCGGCAACTTCTGAGAGCGAGTTTTCCGACTCCGCTGAAGTGCCGTTGCTGGATGAACACGTTGGGAGCTTTGTCTGATGCAGTTCAGCTACCGGGGCAAGGATGATCGCGGCGCCCTGCAGCAGGGTTCGCTGGTTGCGGCCAACGCCGACGCTGCCGCATCGGAGTTGATGCGCCGGGGCATTACACCGCTCACCATCCGCGAGCAGCAGGCCGAAACCTCGCTGAACGACCGGCTCAATAGCATGCCGCTGTTCCGCAAGAAGGTCACCCTGGACGAGCTGATTGTGTTCTGCCGGCAGATGTACGCGCTCACCAAGGCCGGCATCCCCCTGATCCGGACCATGCGTGGCCTGGCCGATACGACCCGGTCTCCAG
>JBPEXK010000113.1:0-2194 GCA_052031745.1 Marinobacter sp.
GAGGCGTGGAAGATATCGACACCGGCTTCCACCAGCGGCTGCAGGAACGCGTCCAGTTCTTCCGGGCTGTTGACCAGACGGGCCTCGTAGTCCTGCTGCTTCCACTGGGAGAAGCGCAGCATGATCGGAAACTCGGGGCCGACCCGATGGCGCACCGCCTCGACGATCTCGACCACAAAGCGCAGCCGGTTTTCCATGCTGCCACCGTATTCGTCGTCGCGCTGGTTGGTGCCTTCCCACAGGAACTGGTCCAACAGGTAACCGTGGGCACCGTGGATCTCGACGCCGTCAAAGCCCAGGGCCTTGGCGTCCTGAGCGGCGTCGGCGAAGGCGGTGATCACGTCCTCGATGTCATCCTTGGTCATGGCCTTGCCGTTGGGCTTGCCCGGGGCAAACAGGCCGGACGGGCTGTAACCCGGCACCGACGGATCCGGCTCGGTGCCTTCCTTGCGCACAGCACCCACGTGCCACAGCTGCGGGAAGATGGCGCCACCGGCCTCGTGCACGGCATCCACCACCTGTTTCCAACCTGCCAGCGCCGCGTCACCGTGGAATGCGGGCACGTTCGGGTAGCCGTTGGCGCCGGCGTGGCCGACGGTGGTGCCCTCGGTGATCAGCAGCCCCACGCCGTTTTCGGCCCGGCGACGGTAGTAGCTGACCACATCCTCGTTGGGCACATTGCCCGGCGAGAAGTTACGGGTCATCGGCGCCATGGCCACGCGGTTGCGCAGCTTCAGGTTGTGGAGTTCAAACGGTTCAAACAAAGGACCAAGATTCATCGACATGAAATTACACTCCTCGCACGCTGGCGAATGGCAATCGGATGGCGACCGGGTTGGTCGCTACCCTGCAATTTGGTTTCGTAAAGCAACCCTATTCAATCTGGTTTTACAATGCAACCCTTTTCGGTACACTCCCTGACATGGCCAGAAAACGTTTTGACGATTCCAATTGCTCCGTCGCCCGCGCCCTGAATGAGGTCGGCGACTGGTGGTCCCTACTGATCGTGCTGCACGCGATGTACGGCACCCGCCGCTTTGTCGATTTCCAACAGGAACTGGGTATCGCCAAGAACATCCTGTGCGATCGGCTGGCCCGATTGGTAGACAACCAGGTGCTGAGCAAGGTGGATGTTGGGGAGCATGGTTCCCGGTTTGAATACCGGCTTACCGATAAGGGCCGGGACCTGTTCCCGGTGGTGATCGCCCTGCGCCAGTGGGGCGACAAGTGGAATCCGGCACCCGAGGGGAGCCCGCTGGATCTGCGGGACCGGGCCACCGGTCAGCCGATCCCCCCGGTCGAAGTCCAGGACGCTAGCGGCAACGCGCTGACCGTACGGGATGTGTTCGTACCGGAAGAGTCGCAGCCGGAGTCCAAGAAGCACACCGGCTGACCGCGGGTACCGTCCTGGTACCCGCCCTGATTTAGTTCTGTTTAGTCCTCAGGCGTCCCGACGCGGGCTGCGGTTGCGCTGACCGCCGCCATTGGCACCGTTCTGGCCACGGCCGCCGCTGCGACCACCCGGCCGCGCTCCATTGCCACCAGGCTTACCACCCGGCCTACCCTGGCGCCCGCCATTACCATTGCGGTTGCGGGCCTTGCTCGGATCGGCCTTGGCTTTGGGTTTCAGCGGCAGGTTGTTGGTCGGCTCGAAGCCTTCCACTTCCTTGCGCGGCAGCTGCTTTTTGATCAGCTTTTCGATGCCCGCCAGCAGCTTGCCCTCGTCGGCGCTGACCAGGGACAGCGCATGGCCACTCTCGCCGGCCCGGCCGGTGCGGCCGATGCGGTGAACATAGTCCTCCGGCACGTTCGGCAGCTCGAAGTTCACCACCTGGGGCAACTGCTTGATGTCGAGACCGCGGGCGGCGATGTCAGTCGCCACCAGCACCCGGATGTCACCCTGCTTGAATTCGCTCAGAGCCCGGGTCCGGGCGCCCTGGGACTTGTTGCCGTGGATGGCGGCGGCGGTAATGCCGTCGCGCTCCAGCTTCTGGGTCAATCGGTTGGCGCCGTGCTTGGTGCGGGTGAACACCAGCACCTGCTCCCAGTTGTTGTCGCGCACGAGCTTGCTCAGCAGCGCGGTTTTCTGCTTCTGGTCCACCGGGTACACCGACTGCTTGACCTTCTCGGCGGTGGTGTTGCGCGCGGCCACTTCCACCTGCACCGGGTTGTCCAGCAGGCCCTGGGCCAGGGT
>JBPEXK010000114.1:0-5198 GCA_052031745.1 Marinobacter sp.
TTCGGGCAGACGGTTGGCGCCGTACAGCTGGCGCCGGCGCTCGGCCTCCGTGGCGGTCAGGCCGGTCAAGGTCACGTCCAGTTCCGCCAGTGCCTGCGAAGTTGGCAGTTCGTGCCAGGGAATGGGGGGGCGCACTGCCACCTCCTTGCTTGAGTCGGCTGCCCAGCCTTCACTTTAGGACGAATAGCGCATATTGGTATGGATGTGAGTCAACTATCATTACCGGTAGACAGCGGATATTCCGGGCCGACCCAGGCCCCAGAGCCACATCCATCTCCGCGCTCAGATAAAGGCAGCCCATGTTTCTAGACCGTTTTCACTCCATTGAGCAGGGACGTATCCACATCACTGCGCTCCAGGCCAGCCGGTTTGCCAAGGAAATCGCCGGTGATTTCAATCCGATTCACGATCCGGACGCGCGCCGTTTCTGCGTGCCCGGCGACCTGCTCTTCGCGGTAGTGCTGGAGCACTTCGGGTTGTCCGCCCACATGACGTTCCAGTTCAAGGCCCTGCTG
Organism: Marinobacter sp.; assembly: GCA_052031745.1. GTDB lineage: Bacteria > Pseudomonadota > Gammaproteobacteria > Pseudomonadales > Oleiphilaceae > Marinobacter. Next base: position 516 of record JBPEXK010000114.1, read on the forward strand.
GGCGAAGGCACGCCGCTGGTGTTCAACCAGCCGGACGACGGCCACATCGAACTGTGCGACGAGAACGGCAAGGTCTACCTCGAAGTGAGCCGCAGCGGAGACAGCACCCGGGATCCGGCGATTATCGAGGACTTTACCCGGTGTTATGTCGCCGCCTCGGGCAAAAATTTCCCCCATACCCTGCAACCGCTGATGGAATCGAACGGGGTGATGTTCAACCCGGACCGCCCCATGGTGATGTACGAGAGCATGAGCCTGGCCCTGGACAGCCTGGCGATCACCGCGCCGGAACTGGAACTGCACGAAGCCCAGCTGGCCGCCAACGGCAAGCGTGGCAACGTCACCCTGGACTATCGACTGCTGTCGGACCAGACACCGGTCGGGCAGGTCGCCAAGCGCCTGGTCCTGGGCGGGCTCAGGCCCTATTGCCCGGACGCCATGGATGGCGTGCTGGAAGAATTCTACCGGCTCAAAGCCCGAGGCGTGGACTACAGCGGCACCCGCTAAGGCCAAACCCAACAACAATCCTTAGTACAAATCGGAGACAAACATGGCGATTCAGGTAGGTGAGCGGTTACCGGACGTGGAACTGCAGGTGATGGGCAGCAACGGCCCGGAGAAAGTGCGGACTGGCGACCTGTTCGCCGGCCAGAAAGTGGTGCTGTTTGCGGTGCCCGGCGCCTTTACTCCGACCTGCTCCGCCGCACACTTGCCAGGGTTTGTGGTCGACGCCGACAAACTCAAGGCCAAGGGCGTTGACCGCATCGTGTGTACGTCGGTCAACGACACCTTTGTAATGGACGCCTGGGGCAAGGCCCACAACGCCGAGCAAATCGTCATGCTCGCCGATGGCCTGGGTGACTTTGCCAAAGCAGTGGGGTTGACCCAGGACCGCACCGCCAGCCAGATGGGCATTCGCAGCCAGCGCTACGCCATGATCGTCAACGACGGCGTGGTGGAACTGCTGAACGTCGATGAAAAGGGTCTGGAAACCACCAGCTCGGAAGCTATCCTGGCCGCGCTCTGACCCACCAAGCCAACATTTCCCATGGCCCAGACGCAACAAACCCCGGCGAGCCGGGGTTTGTGTAGCGTGGGGCCCGCGGTGCGAGCCCCGATCTGTCATTTCACCTGTTCAGGTAAAATTTAGATCTTGCCGACCAGGTCCAGGGACGGAGTCAGCGTCTCTTCGCCTTCCTTCCACTTGGCCGGGCAGACTTCGCCCGGGTTGTTGCGGACGTACTGGGCAGCCTTAACCTTGCGCATCAGGTCGTCGGCGTCACGGCCGATACCTTCAGCAGTGATTTCCATGGCCTGGATCACGCCATCCGGATCGATCAGGAAGGTGGCACGGTCTGCCAGGCCTTGGCCTTCACGCATCACGCCGAAGTTGTTGGTGATGGAACCGTTCTGGTCACCGACCATGTAGTAGTTGATCTTGCCAATGGTCTCGGAGCTGCTGTGCCAAGCCTTGTGGGTGAAGTGGGTGTCGGTGGACACGGAGAACACTTCAACGCCCAGCTTCTGGAGCTCTTCGTACTTGTCGGCTACGTCGCCCAGCTCGGTCGGGCATACGAAGGTAAAGTCGGCCGGGTAGAAGAAGAAAATGGCCCACTTGCCTTTCACGTCGGCTTCGCTGATTTCAACGAACTCGCCCTGTTTGAAAGCGGTGGCGTTAAACGGCTTAATCTCGCTGTTGATGATGCCCATTCGGAACACTCCTCATTGGTGAATGCATGGATCATTGGATAACGGCGCCCAGACTACAAATCTGACGCACGCGGATAAAATTGATAATTCCCAACCCAAAGATAGGCATTGCCTATTTTTGCTCACGGCACCTCATAGCCTGCGTCTTACAGGCAGCCAGGCCGGGAACTTGGAAACCTAACCTGTCTCTTTATGGTGACAATTATCCTGACTTCAACACGTGACCAACCGGCGATGAACTAAACTTAAGGCTCTGACGGTGGAAACACGGCTATGGGATCACGCTTTCTGCCTTGTCTCTGTCTTGCACTCGCCGCCTGCGGCGGATCGGGTGGCGGCAGCGACGGCTCTGGCGGCCCGGTGATCGGTCTGCTCGAACGCCCGGGCAACAGCAGTTGCTTGGCGTTCCAGGCCTCCGGGGAGGTGCAGCTTACCGCCATTACCCCGGCACTCGGCTTCACCGCCCCCCTGCTCTTACTGCCCCACCCCACGGACAACAACCTGATCTATGTGGTCGAACAAGGCGGCACCGTGTACCGGGTCGACCTCAGTACCGAAACCCGCAGCACCCTGGTCAATCTGGCCGACTTCTACCCGCTCAGCAGTTGCGCGGAATGCGGCTTGCTGGGCATGGCCTTTGACCCGGACTTCGCCACCAACGGCTACCTGTACCTGTCCTTCACCCAGGGCCCGGGCGTTACCTCTTACGTCGCCCGGTTCGAGTCCACCGACAACGGCCAGAGCCTGCGCACCAACGGCTCGGGCGATCTGGTGCGGACCGATCTGGTGACCCAGTCACAGCCGTTCAGCAACCACAACGGCGGCCACATTGCCTTTGGCCCGGACGATTTGCTCTATGTCGGCCTGGGTGACGGCGGCTCCGGCGACGACCCTGGCAACCGGGCCCAGGACCTGTCGACCCGGCTGGGCAAACTCCTGCGCTACAACGCCGATGGCAGCCCGGCCAGCAACGGCGTATCCGGCTCGGTGCCGGAGATCTACGCCTACGGCCTGCGCAATCCCTGGCGCTGGAGTTTCGACCGCAGTACTGGAGCGCTCTGGGCCGGGGATGTCGGTCAAGATGATTTCGAGGAGATCAACATCATCACCCGGGGCGGCAACTACGGTTGGCGCTGTTACGAAGGCTTCCAACGCACCGCCAACAGCTGCAGCGCCTCCGGCCCGTTCATCGAACCGGTGCACGCCTACGGACGCACCGACGGCATCTCGGTGACCGGGGGTTACGTCTATCGAGGTGGCGCCATCCCGTCCCTGCAGGGCGATTACCTGTTCTCAGATTTCGGCTCGGGCACCCTATGGGCGCTGGAGCGACAGGCCAACGGCAGCTACCAGCGCCGCACCCTGCTGGAAACCGGGCGCAATGTGGCCTCCTTCGGCCAGGACAATCAGGGCGAGCTGTACCTGGTCACCACCTCCGGGCTGTTCCGGATCGATCCGGTGGTGGTAGAAACCGAGCTGCCCCAGCGCCTGTCCGAAACCGGCTGTGTGCAGGCGAGCGCGCCCTGGCAACCGGCGGATGGACTGATTCCCTACGCACCGATCGAAGGCTTCTGGTCCGATGGCGCCGACAAGACCCGGTACCTGGCATTGCCCGACAACACCACCATCGCCCTGACCGACAGCGGCGATTTTCTGTTTCCGCGCGGATCGGTGCTGGTGAAGAACTTCTCCCTGGACCAGCGCCTGATCGAAACCCGGCTGTACCTGCACAACGCCGACGGCAGCTGGGCCGGCTACAGCTTCCAATGGGACGACGCCGGCTCCGACGCCCAACTGGTCGCCGGCGCCCAGGACGTGGATGTTGGCGGCCAGATCTGGCACTACCCGTCAGCCGGGGAGTGCGCCCAGTGCCATACCCAGGCTGCCGGCTTCAGCCTGGGCCTGGAAACCCTGCAGCTGGACACTAACTTCACTTATCCACAGACCGGGATCAGCGCCAATCAACTGGATACCCTGGCCGGCATCGGCGTGCTTGAGAGCCCGCCGACATCGGCTCAGCGCAGCCGCCGGCTGACGCCCAGCATCGACCAGGCCGCCAGCCTGGAGGCCCGAGCCCGCAGCTACCTGCACAGCAACTGCAGCCACTGCCATCGCCCCGGCGGCACCACCCAGAGCAGCATGGACCTGCGCCTGACCACAGCCCTCGTCGCCACCGGCGCCTGCGGCGTGGCGCCCAGCAACGGCGACCTGGGCCGGCCAGGGGCACAGTTACTGACCCCGGGGGATGCCGCCAACTCGCTGCTGCACCTGCGCATGTTGGCGGAGGACAGCAACCGGATGCCGCCGATCAGCACCCTGCAGGTCGACGACGCGGGCGCGCAGCTGGTGGCGGACTGGATCGACAGCCTAGCCAGCTGCAACTGAGCAGGTCTTGATCGGCCAAAAAAAAGCAGGTGGCCCGGAGGACCACCTGCTTTTGGGTGCGGCTCAGGCTGATCAGCCCGCCATTTCTATCTTGCGATAATCCAGGATGTTTTCCTTGGGTGAACTTTCGATGCTCGCCACCTCGCGACGCTTCTTCGCCAGGATGTAAGCGAAGCAGCCGAAGTACAGGGCGATCACCAGGGCGCCGACCCACTGGATGCGCAGGAAATCGAGCTGGAACAGCATGGTCAGGCCGATCATCGCCACGAAGTTGAAGATCACGTAGTTCATGCGGCCCAGCCGCTGGGCGGTCAGGTTCAGGTTGTCGGTGTACAGCCGGATCAGGGAATCCAGCGAGTTCACCACCATCAACACACCCACGGTGATCATCGCGATGTTGGTGAAGGCCGCCACTTCCAGGCCGGCGTCGTGGTAGTGGAACAGCACCGAGAACCACACGCCAATGGCGATGGACGGCACCACCAGCATGGCGATCAGCAGCTGCCAGGTGCGGATGCCACTGACGAAGCGGGCGGTGAACTGACCGATCATGATGCTCCAGGAGAACCACCAGAACAGGTAGAACTC
>JBPEXK010000115.1:0-5972 GCA_052031745.1 Marinobacter sp.
GACAACCCGGTGAACCAGCGGGTGGCCACGGCCATGCTCAACAAACTCGGGTACCAAACCGACGCCGCCAACAACGGCCGGGATGCGTTGAGCATGGTGCGCAAGAACCATACGGGCTATGACGTGATCCTGATGGACTGCCAGATGCCGATGATGGACGGTTACGAGACCACCCGTCACATTCGCGAGTGGGAACAGAGCAACGGCCAGTCCGGCACCCCGATCATCGCGTTAACCGCGGACGTGCTGCCGGGCACGGAAAAAACCTGCCTGGAAAGTGGTATGAACGACTATCTGGCCAAACCGGTAAGGAAGGAGAACCTGCAAGCGGTTCTTGGACGCTGGATCCAGAATTGAGCGTGAGGATCAGGCGACGGGCCCAACACAGGCCCGCGCCCGAGCGGGCAGCACCGTCAGACGACGGGCTCCCGCATGGTAACGAACTCCTCGGCTGAGGTCGGATGGATGCCGAGGGTGGCATCGAATTGCGCCTTGGTGGCACCCGCCTTGATGGCGACCGCCAGGCCCTGAGTGATTTCTCCGGCGTCCGGGCCCACCATGTGAGCACCCAACACCCGATCAGTGGCATCATCCACCACCAGCTTCATCAGACTGCGCTCGTCCCGACCGCTGAGGGTGTACTTCATCGGCCGGAACTCTGAGCGGTAAATGCGCAGTTTGTAGCCCTCATCCCTGGCCTCGTCTTCGGTCAGACCGACAGTTCCTATGTTCGGTTGGCAGAACACCGCCGTCGGAATGGCCGAGTAATCCATGTCGCCCTGGCCATCGCCAAACAGCCGGCGCGACAACACCATGCCCTGGGCCAGCGCCACCGGTGTGAGCTGGGGCGTGCCGATGACATCGCCAAGGGCGGTGATCGACGGGACCGCCGTCTGGAAATGCTGGTCGACCAACACGTGGCCGGACTCGCTCATCTGTACGCCCAGCTTCTCCAGACCGAGCCCTTCGACCAGTGCCCGACGGCCGGTTGCCGCCATGACCAGGCCGGTTTCCATGGTTTCGCCGTTATTCAGGTTGACCCGGTAATGGCTGCCCTCGGTCTCCACCGATTCGATGGTGACGCCGAAGCGCAGGTTGATGCCTTTCTTACGCAGTTCCTGTTCGGTGAACTTGCGGATGTCGGTATCGAAGCCGCGCAGGAACAGCTCGCCACGATACAGCAACGTGGTCTCAACCCCGAGACCAGCCAGGATGCCGGCGAATTCCACGGCGATGTAACCACCACCCCAGACCACCGCCTGTTTCGGCAGCTGCGGCAGATAGAACATCTCATTAGAGGTCAGCAGGCAGTCTTTGCCCGGGATGTCTGGCACCACCGGCCAGCTGCCGGTCGCGACGGTAATGTGCTTGGCGCTGTAGTGGGTGTCACCCACCGCAACCGTGTTGGCGTCCACAAAGGAGGCGGTGCCTTCGATGATGGTAACGCCAGCGTTCTGCAGCATGCGACCGTAGATGCCGTTCAGGCGCTCAATTTCGGCGTTCTTGTTGGCGACCAGGGTTGGCCAGTCGAAGCTCACGTCGGAGGTGGGCACATCCCAGCCATAGCCGGCGGCATCTTCGAGCTCATCGTGCACGTGGGCGCCGTATACGAACAGCTTCTTGGGCACACAGCCGACGTTCACGCAGGTTCCACCCAGGTAACGGGATTCGATCACGGCGACTTTGGCACCGCGCTGCGCCGACATGCGGGCCAGTCGGACCCCGCCAGAGCCAGCGCCAATGATGATCAAATCATAATCATGGTTGTCAGACACAAATACTCCTGTCGATCTTTAATTCAGCTCTCGCCGGCAGTGGCGGTTTTGCCTTCCGGATGCACTTCGCGGAACAGCACATGGTCCTCAAAATCGCCCAGCTGGATCTTGCCCAGACTGCGGAAGCCCTCGGATTCGTAAAAGGGCAAGAACCGGCTGTTACCGGTATCGAGCACCAGGCCACTGCCTCGTGGATTCTCTGAACACAGCTTCTCAACGGTTTTCAACAGCAACCGCCCATAGCCGCGGTTCTGATACTTCGGGTTTACCCCCATCAGCGGCAACTGGTGCGCCTGTGGCTGGGGCAGCAGGTTGCGGATTTTCTCGTGGTAATCGAGGTAACGCCGCGTGGAAGCGAACCCGGTTGTCAGCACCATACGAATGCGCCAGCTAAATTGATCTGCCAGATTCATCCGCAACTCCGGGTCACCTATGAAGGCGACCGCCACCAGCGTATCGTCGACCATCACGCCGATGGCCTCCTGCTCCAGTTCAAAGTACAGATCAATCAGTTCGCGAATCGTGGCGCGGATGCGCTGGTCGTAGCCAGGCTTGCGATGGTCAAACAGGTACTGGAACGTGGGCTCTTCCCGGTAAGCGTGGTAGAGAATGGAGCGCGCTTCGTTGGTCGCCGTGCCGTCCAGCCGCACGATGACCGCTTCCGGTTGTTGAGTGGTACCACTGCTGTTCGTCATTCTCACCCTCTCCTGCTGTTCACCGGGATCGGCGCCCCGGTACTGCAACGCTTGCTCAGATTGTCAGTGTTAGACGAACAGAAACCTGCCCCGGTTCATCGCCCCGGTCCATGGCTGCCTGATCAATAATGACGCCGTGGTTGGAATTCAACCGCTCCAGCCAAGCTGCGAACTCGGCGTATGGGGCATCCTCGAGCCAGACCCGGATCGCGTTTTCTCCGCTGGGCTCGAACCGCTGCAGCGACAGCCCCGATTCCCGCGCGGAACGGGTGACCAGAGCCATCAACGCGCGACCATCGGCAACATCGGAAGCACCCTGGCCGCTTTCTGCGCCGGCACCGCCGAGACGTTGGATAGTAGCTTGGTTGGCCTGCATCCAGGCCAGCAATTCCGCCGCATTTTCTCGCTCGGCCTTGGCCGAATCGTGGAAGCTGCTGGCCGGCAGCCAAATTGCAAAATACAGCAGCCCCAGCAACACTGCGACGATCAGCACCGTCAGTGCCTGCTGGTCACGCCGGGGCAGTTGGTCGTACTGGGCAATGAGTTTGCCGACGGCCGGTTGGTCCTTCAGTTTTTGAAACATGGCATTAACCTCCAGACACCGTGAGTCGGCCGCGGGCACCGCTGGATTCGTTGACGACCGAGCCGATTTCCGCCTCCAGGCCCTCGTTGGCCAGGCCATTACGCAACGCGCTCAGGCGATCGTAACTGTCGGCGCGAACATCCACCACGAGCTCACCCCGAGAGCGACTGAAATTCACCGAGTTGAAGGTTACCGACTGGCCTCCCGGAAGCTCGGAGTATTCCTGACCGGTGTACTTCATCAACGTGATGAAACCGAGATCAGGGCCATTGGAACCGGCAACCCGCAGTTGCCCTTCAATCACGCGCCGAACGTTGCCCGCGTGGGTGCGTCGGTCGCCAGGAAAAGCCTCACGGTAGATGGCCATGGCTCGATCCTGCAGGTCCGCCGCCTTGCGCTCGTGGTAAAAGCCCATGCCCACCTCCAGGGCAATCTGCACAGCAAACCAAACCGCTGCCACGGCGATCAGGGGCTTCCAGGGTTTCAGCGGGCTTTGGGTTTTGTGGCGATTGTTGAAGCGCGACTGGCACAGGTTGATCGGATGGGAATGATGCTGATGATGTGCGTGCGCCAGCAACTCCAGGGGCATCAATTCCAGGGTTTCCCGTCGCACTGCCAGACGCCCCGGCGACTTCAGGTCGCTGATAACGGCGGCGTGGGCTTCGAATTCGTGCTCGGTGGCATAGACGGTGACCGGCACCTCGGCCACCACCTCTTCCGACGGCGGCACCGCCAGCGTGTGGGCAAACATGCCAAGGTTGGCGGAGTGCATGCTCAGCCATTCGCCGCGGTCACTGACCATCAACGCGACCTCACCGTCCAGACAAACGGTCCAGCCGCCTTGGGTCTCTGGCAGGAGCGAAGCGTCCGGGAAGATGGAATCCAGGCGGGCGTGCTCCCAGTCACTGAACAGATCCACCCAGCGCTCCATCCGCTCTTCATCGATGGCTGCGACGCGGTAGCCCTCGTCGGTATGGCGACCTAACGCCAGATGCACCGAATCGATATCCTGGGCGATCTGCTCCTCCACCGCGTACGGCAGCGCCTGCTGAATAAAGCGGCTCTGCTTGGCGGGGATATCGGCAACGCAGAACAGCGCCTCGTCACCAGGAATCAGGCCAATCAGCAGTACGTTTTCCAACGCGTTCTGCGCCAGGGTCTGCTCAATATCTGCCTTCAGATCCCCGGTGCCTCGGGCCTGGGTGTCACCACTGGCATCGTGCAGCACCCAGTTGTAAGCCTGGGCCTCGGGATTCTGCTCGGGGTCGGCCAGTGGGGGTATCGGCCTTACGTACAGGCGATATGACATGGTTATCCTTCTGAAATGGTGAAAGGCTCTTTAGTGATTCGATTCTTCTGTCCGGTGTCCCTTCGAACCGTACTAAGCTCGCCCTCCGGGTTCCTGAACACGGTACTGACCATGTTCACGATTCGATTATCGTAGGTAATCCGGGATACGACTTCAAAAAAGCGTGTTTGAACCCCCAAACCAACAGGTGTAAGCCCTGCGCCTGCGAACTCGGGCAAGGCAAGAAAATCCTGTACGTTTAGGAACGGTTCCTCTTCCCTCTTTTCTAGAATAGCCGTGGCCTGGGCTTCCGTCAGTTCCTCGCTCAGCGAGCGCAACACCGGTACCGTCGCCGTGTTGACGTTAATGGTGAGTCCGGAAACCGGCAACGCGGCTACGTGCAAGCGGATCGCCTGGTAAGCTTCTTCAGTCATACCATCGATCAAGCGGAGTTCTGTAACGCTGACGAAGGGCTGATTGCCTGCGCGATAGGCTGGCTCAAGGGACAGATACTGACCATCTTCCGCGCCGTAGGCGCTGATGGTTTGATCGTTTTCGTCAATCCAGTCCACCAGGGCGTCGACATTAACCTCAGACACCCCCAAGGCCGCAAACAGCCTATTCAACCTCTCCTTAACCATGGTGTTGACCTGGCCGTTGGCCGTTACCAGATCATTTAGATTAATTCGGCCCCCCAAATCGTCAATCTGAACCTCTACCACTCCATTCTCATCGAGCGGCAGAACAGCCGAATTCTCAGCCCAGAATTCGTTGAGGGTGTCGATCATTTCGTTTTCTTCTTTGTCGTCCTCGAAATCCCGGTAGAGGATCTGACGGGCGAACGCTTCAGCACCCAACGCAATACTGGTGCCCTGCTGCTGGGCCAGATAATGGCCCGCCTTGAACACGCGGATGCTCTGTTGTTTGGCCATGCCTGCGGTCAACATCACGACCAGGGCCATGGCCAGCAGCACCATGATCAGCGCAACTCCGGTTTGGCGGGCAGGTGCTTTCGTCCGAATGATCATCGCCATCATCCGCCCTGCCCAGTTTCCGCAGGCGCAGCGGAGTTCTCGGCGCCCTCTTCGGCCTCGGCTTCGCTGTTGGCCTCGTTGGCCTGATTCACGACACCTTGAGCCTCGTCGGCGTTGAATTCTGGAAGCACAAAAGTTCTCACCAGCTCGCCAAACCGCTCATGTTCCAAGGCTATTTCGATTCCAAGCGGTAACGAAATGTCCGGCCGGCTGCCTGGATTGATCCCGGCCATGGCCTCATCCGAGGGCCACTCCGACTGCCAGGCTCCTTGGTCGTTGTAAAAACGCACCTCGAAATCCAAGACACCTTCCAGCAGCAACACGTCCCGGCTCGAATCCTCCTGACCTTGATCGACCACTGGCCAATACCGGCGCCGGAGTTCCTCGCCCGTGAATTCCCAGGCCACCCGTTGCAGGCCGCTTCGTCTCGAGCCCAAGGGGTTACGCCAACCCTGGCGGGTAAGCATGAGCACGAAATCTTCCTCGCGGCTGGTCATGGCAATTTGATAGTCGCCGTAAATGTCCCTCGCGGGTCGGTTGACCACCTGCATCAGGTCACGCTCCAGCAGCAGCATGGTTCGCTGCAGGCCATCGAAC
>JBPEXK010000116.1:0-8551 GCA_052031745.1 Marinobacter sp.
TCCAGGCGGTCGAGTTCGCTCTCGTCAATGGCCAGGGGCAGGCACAGATTGCTCAGGCTGCAGGTGTGGCAGGATGCCTTCAGGCCCGAAGAGGCCGTGCGAAAGGGGAGAGGTTGGGTCATGAGGGATGGGCCGTCCGTAACGATGCCGTTGATCTCTGTACCATAATACGGCACCGGCGGTTTGCCAACGGCCGGATGTGCGCTGTAGCCGCAGGCGGGCCAGAGACGCCCGCCTGCCTGGCTCGATTACAGCTTCTCGAACACCAGTGAGGCGTTGGTGCCACCGAAGCCGAAGCTGTTGGACATGACTGTGGTCAGCTCCGCTTGCTCGGCCGCGGGTCCGACGATCGGCATGTTGCTGATTTTCTCGTCCACCTCGGCCAGGTTGGCGGTGCCGGCAATAAAGCCGTGCTGCAGCATCAGCAGCGAGTAGATCGCCTCATGCACCCCGGCCGCGCCCAGGGAGTGACCGGACAGGGACTTGGTCGAGGAAATGGCTGGGATCTTGTCGCCAAAGGTGTTGCGCACCGCGCCCATCTCGGCAACATCGCCGACCGGTGTGCTGGTGCCGTGGGCGTTGATGTACTGAATCTCGCCGCGGATGGTGGCCATGGCCTGCTGCATGCAGCGCTGGGCGCCTTCCCCGGACGGCGCGACCATGTCGTAGCCATCGGAAGTGGCGCCGTAACCCGTCAGTTCGGCAATGATGTTGGCGCCGCGCTTCTTGGCGTGCTCCAGTTCCTCCAGCACCATCATGCCGCCACCACCGGCAATGATGAAGCCGTCGCGGCCGGCATCGAACGGGCGTGAGGCCGTGGCCGGGGCGTCGTTGTACTTGGTGGACAGGGCGCCCATGGCGTCGAACATCATGGTCAGGCTCCAGTCCTCCTCTTCACCGCCGCCGGCAAAGACGATGTCCTGCTTACCGGCCTGGATCTGCTCCATGGCGTGGCCGATGCAGTGGGCGCTGGTGGCGCAGGCCGACGACATGGAGTAGTTAACACCGCGAATCTTGTAGGCGGTGGCCAGGCACGCGGACACAGTGCTGGTCATGATCCGGGGTACCATGTACGGGCCAATGCGCTTGACGCCTTTCTCGCGCATGATGTCGGTGGCTTCGACCTGGCTCGAGCAGGAAGCGCCGCCGGACCCGGCAATCAGGCCGGTACGGTCATTGGAGATCAGGTCTTCGGTGAGACCGGCCTGGGCGATGGCCTGTTCCATGGACAGGTAGCTGTACATGGCCGAGGGCCCCATGAACCGCCGCATCTTGCGGTCGATGACTGACGTGTCGACATCCGGGGAGCCGGATACCTGGCTGCGGAACCCCATTTCCTTGTAAGTCTCGTTGTAACGGATGCCGGATTTGCCATGCTTCAGGCTGTCGGCCACTTCCTCCAGGGAATTGCCGAGGCAGGACACAATGCCCATGCCGGTGACGACCACGCGTCTCATAAAATCCTCCTGTGCGATCCACCTTTGCGCGGCGGAATCATGCCATCAATGCTGTTGCCCCCCAGTGTAGGCGCTTTGCCCAGGGCGGGATATTTGACCTTGGTACGGGGCGGCCGGGCGGTACTGCGAAGATAGCCGTTTCGTACAAGGACCGGTTCCGCTGTCTTGCTACAGTGAAAGCCAGAGATGACAACAACACCGGAGACCCAACCATGCGATCCCTGTCCCAGTTCCTGGCCGATTACGGCGACAGCCACCAGAATGCCTTCAACCAGTGGGTGCACATTGTGTGCGTGCCCGCGATTGTGTTTTCCACCCTGGGCCTGCTCTGGCTCATTCCCATCGGCAGCTGGCTCGGTCTGTCCGGCGCCGCCGAAACCTGGGTGAACGGGGCTACAGTGCTGGCGGCCCTATCCGGCGTGGTGTACCTGCGCCTGTCCCTGGGCGTGTTCGTGTTGATGGCCGGCTGGTTTACGGTCTCGGCCTTGATCATCCAGAGCGTGCTGGCAGCTGGCTGGTCGCTGTTCTGGACCAGCCTGGTGGTGTGGATCGCGGCCTGGGCATTGCAGGTCTATGGCCACAAGATCGAAGGTAAGAAGCCCTCATTCGTGGAAGACCTGGTGTTCCTGCTGATCGGGCCTATTTTCGTCAGCATCGAATTTGCCGCCAAGCTGGGCATCCCGGTGCCCCATGCCCTGGCAAGCCAAGAGAAAGGGAGCCAAGAGAAAGACAGCCACGGCAAGGATCATCACGGCGGCCAGATGCAGGGCCACTGACCCAATTGCCGATTCAAACCAGGTGCCGGAGTGGCTGGCCTGAGCCCTGAGATAGAGTATGCTTTGGCCAACGTTGAAGTTCACGAACCGGCCCCGATATGCAGCAGTTTTCCAACGGAACCCTGTTCCTGTGGCCCGATCACTGGCAGGTGGTCGGGCATCTTCTCCCCAACCGTCCCCATCGCCACACCAGCGCCTCCTGGCTGGTGGGGCTCGATGGTTCCTTTCGCCTGCAGGTCGAGGGCCAGTGGCGTGAAACCCGGGCGGCGCTGGTGGCGCCGGACGTGGAACAGGCCCTTGACCCGCACGGCACCCGCATGTGGTGCGCCCAGCTCGACCCCGACAGCGACCTCTGGCGCGCGTTAAGGCCACGGCTGCAGGGGGGCGATTCCACGGACATCGAGTGGACGTCCATCGAGTTGCCTGACGCTGACGAGAGCCGGTGTGAAACCCTGGCAGCCGCACTGGCGGCGGCGGTGGCGCAGGTGGGGGTGGCGTCCGAGCCGATCGACCCGAGAATTGCCCGGGTGTGTGGCTGGCTGCGGCGAGAGCTGCCGGAGCGGATTGAGGTGGCGGAGCTGGCGGACACGGTCGGCCTGTCCAGTTCCCGGCTCAGTCATCTGTTTCGACAGCAGACCGGCGTTACCTTGCGTCGGTTTCTGCTGCATCTGAAGATGAACCAGGTGCTGGCCCAGTGGGAGCAGGGCAAGTCGCTGTCGCAATTGGCGCTGGAGGCTGGCTTCTACGACCAGCCCCACTTTGTGCGCACCGCCCGTGGCATGTTCGACGCGCTGCCGTCGGAGTACGCCAGCGGTGGCCGGTTCAGGATCTGCCGCTGCGGCCTTTCTTCTTAGTCTTGCCCTTGGCTTCGTCCTGGGCCGCCTTTTCGGCGGCGGCCTGGGCGGCCTCTTCCGCTTCCCGCTCCACCATCTCGGGCGTTTCCAGGGAGATCCGGCCCAGGGTACCGGCCCGGAATTCGTTCAGCAGAACCTCCGACACCTTGTGCAGGTCCGGAATGCCGCCGCGGCCGAAGAACCGGCGTTTCGCGGCAATGGCGTCCATTACCGCCAGGCCGTCCGCCGGCAACTGGTCGAAGCCGTAGCGGGCCTGCAACTGCTCGGGATACGCCTGGCGCAGGTAATCCGCCTCGAACAGGGCCACGTCCTCGAAATCCAGCACCGAACTGCGGATGGCGCCGGTCACCGCCAGCCGGTAGCCGCAGGCTTCGGGCGACAGCTTGGGCCACAGGAAGCCGGGGGTGTCGTAGAGCAGGATGTTGTCCGGCAGCTTGATGGCCTGCTGGGCCCGGGTCACCGCCGGCTCGTTGCCGGTTTTCGCCGCCGGCCGGCCCGCCAGGGTGTTGATGATGGTGGACTTGCCTACGTTCGGGATACCCAGAATCATCACCCGCAACGCGCTTTTCTGGCGGTCGTGATCCGGTGTCATCTCCTGGGCCAGCTCCAGAATGCCCAGAGCTTCGCTGCGCTGGTTATGGGTCAGGGTGATGGTCCGCACGCCGCGCTCTTTTTCCAGCCAGTCCTGCCATTGCCGGGTGATGTCCGGATCGGCCAGGTCCCGTTTGTTCAGCACCTTGATCAGCGGTTTGTCGCCACGCAGCGACGGTACCAGCGGATTCTCGCTGCTGAACGGAATGCGCGCATCGAGCACCTCAATGATGAGGTCCATCTGGGGCATGACCTGTTTGATCTCCTTGCGGGCCTTGTGCATGTGCCCTGGAAACCAGTTAATTGCCATTTTTGCTACTCCGGCGGTCGGTGGACGGCGCCATTATGAAGGGGAATGACCAAATTTTCACATTTGTTTGAAGCCGCCCGTGTCGCGGCCTGAGCAATATTCTCTCGGAAAACATGTACAAAAACCGGGGCCATCGGGGTGAAAACCGGGGCCGTGATGTTTTAGGGTGTACAACCTGATAAATGCAACGAAGACGAAACGGTGGTTTTCAATCGTGGCCACCTTGGTAACGGAGAAGTTTATGAAGCTCGCAAAGATGTTTGGCACCGCCGCAATCGCTCTGAGCCTGTCCGCCCCGGCCCTGGCCCAACAAGCCGCTGGTGGCCAGCCGGATCAGGTAGATCAACTGGCACAGCTGGTGGGCCTGTCTGACGACCAGCAGACCGAGATCCGTGGCATCATCGATGAGAAGCAGGAGAAAATCGCCGAGTTGCGCCAGGAAGCTCGTGCGCTCCAGCAGCAGATGCAGGCTGAAATCAAGCCCGAGTACGACGAGGACTCGATCCGTGACAATGCCGAAGAGCTGGGCGATGTGACCGGTGAAATCGCGGCCCTGTCCACCCTGATGCAGGCTAAGGTAGACAGCGTGTTCACCGAAGAACAGCGCGACACCCTCGACAAGCGTATGCAGCAGATGCAACAGCAGCGTCAGCAGCAGCGCCAGATGATGCAGCAGCAAATGCAGCAGCATCAGGGCCAGTAATCAGGCCCCGGTCCCTGCGACCACAAAAAAGCCGCATCCTTGGATGCGGCTTTTTTATGGCTTCATGAAGCTCCGTTCGGGCCGAAGGGCCGGATCAGCAGGATCAGCCTCGGCAGCAGCGTGAGCGCTCCGAGCAGCGCCATGAACATGGCAAAGCCGGTAAACAGGCCAAAGTAGATGGTGGGGATGAAGTTCGACAGCACCAGGATCGAAAAGCCGGCGATGATGGTCAGCGAGGTGTAGAACATGGCCCGGCCGATGCTGCGGTGGCAGCGATGCATGGTGGCCAGGTAATCCCGGTCTTTCCGGAACTCGGTCTTGAACCGGTGGATGTAGTGGATGGTGTCGTCCACGGCAATGCCGACGGTGATGGCGGCAATGGTGATGGTCATCATGTCCAGGGGAATGCCAAGCCAACCCATCAGGCCCAGCACCGAGCCGGCGGCGATCAGGTTCGGTGCTATGCCAATCAGGGCCAGCTTCAGTGACCGGAACAGCAGCAGGAACATCAGAGTAATGGCCAGGAACACCACGCCGATGGTCTTGATCTGGGAATCGAACAGGCTCTGCAGCATGTTGTTGTACATCACCGTCATGCCGGTGAACAGCACCCGGTCGTCCTCGTAACCCAGCTCAGTGGTCAGATGCGCGCGAATGCGATCCAGCAGGGCCTGGCGCCGCAGTTCGGGCATGGTTTCGAGAATCCGGATACTGAACCGGGCCTGGTCATGTTCTTCCGAGATGTAGGGGGTGAGCAGGGTGTCCTGCAGGTCATCCGGCACCGCCGCCGGCACGAAGGCCAGCTCCAGTGCGTCCAGAGGCTCGCCTCCGTTGATCTGCGCCAGGATCTCCAGGGTGCTGGTGATGGACAGTACTTTGCCGGTCTCCGGCAGGCTGTGCAGGTAATCGTGCACCCGCTCCAACTGCTCCATCTTCTGGTAGGTGTACCAGGTGTCCCGGTAGTCCTCGCCGCCGGCACAGTCCTCCACGAACGGGTCGCAGCTGCTGGCAAACGGATCGCTGTCGGCGCTGGCGTTCTCCGGCGCCGGCTCGTCGGTGATCACAATGTCCAGGGGCGTGGTGCCACCCAGGCGCTCGTCGATGGTGATCATGCCCTGGTGGATCTCGGTGGAGGCCTTGAAGTAGTCAATGAAACTGTTTTCCACCGTCAGCCGGCTAACCCCGATCACGCACAGCACCGCGATCACGGCGGACCCGGCCAGCACCGTGGTGCCGAAACGCTCGGTGAAGCGGGCAAAGGCGTCGGTGAAGGGGATGCGGTCTGAGGTCACCGTCCAGTCGATCGGCGGTGGCAGCAGACGCAGCAACACCGGGAAAATGCTGAAGGTGATCAGGAAGGCGACGGTCAGCCCCAGGGTCATCATCCAGCCAAAATCGATAACCGGGCGGATGCCGCTGAAGGTCAGGGAGCCGAACGCAACGATGGTGGTGATGGCCATGTAGAAGCAGGGTTTGACCATGGCGGCCAGGGTCTGGCGCAGGATGTCCCGGGGTGCCGCGTCCGGATCGTCGTGCTGGAACTCCCGGTAGCGCACCATCAGGTGGATGCTCAGGGACAGGTTCATGATCAGGAGCAGGGCGATGAAATTGGCAGAAATCACCGTAACCGGCCACTGCGCCCAGCCCAGAAAACCGACCATCAGCCACACGGTGAAGCCACAGCATAGCAGCGGCACCAGCACCCAGCGCCACTGCCGGAAAATGATCACCAGGGTCAGCACCAGGAACGCCAGCACACCCAGGCCAAAGGTCGACAGGTCGTTCTGAATGAAGCGAATCATGTCCGACACGATCATCGGCACCCCGCCCAGATGGATCTCAGCCACGTCCCGATGCTCGTCCAGGATGGTACGAACCCGGTCAATGGTGGCGTCCCGTTCGGCTCCCAGCTGCTCACTGAAGGCGATGAACGCCTCCTGGGCGGTCTCCAGCTGCGCCTGCTCGGCCTCGGACGCGGCGCCGCTGTCGACCTTGTCCCGCAGCCGGTTGCGTTCATTCAGCAGGTCGAAGTAGCGCTCCGGTGTCGGCAGGTTAACCTGGATTGCGGTGGTGCGGCCGTCTTCGCTGATCAGCAGGTTGGGGTAGAGCGGGTTGTCCAGCAGGGCGCTGCGGGCCGTCTCGGGCGGTACCTGGTCGGCGTCGATGGTCTTGATCTCGGCGTCGACGGTGTCCAGGGTCAGCGCGGGGCTGTGCAGCAGAGGTACGTTGAGAATGCTGTTGGTGGAGCCGACGGCCGCCAGCCCCTGCAGGTCGTCCCGGAGCTCGCCCAGCCGGGCCAGACCGAATTCGGAAAACAACTCCTCATGGGGGGTATAGGTGACAATGAGGAAGTCGTCGGAGGTGGTGAACCGCCGGTTCACCTCACGGTACTGCTCCAGTGAGCGGTCGTTCTCCAGCACCAGGGATTCCGCCGACGCATCCAGGCGAAACTGGCCAAATTTGATCGCCGCCACGACCAGCACCAGGGCGAAGACGCCGAGCACTACTAAGGGGCGGGCAAGGATCAGGCGATCGTACAGGGTGGCGAAGCGATTCATGGAGCAACAACTCTGCGGAAAACGAGTGCAGAGTGTGCCACAAAGCGGGCAGAACTGTGACCTTTAGCCGCGCTTTCATCGCTGCGCAGGGGGCGCCTGCGCAGCGCTACTGGCTCAGTCGACGGCTTTGACCGGAATTTGCATGGCGTTGCTGGCCTGGGGCACCTCGGGAACGGCCAGGCCCAGGTTGTTCTGATCGAAGACCTTGTCGGCCCGATAGCTGGACCGCACCATGGGGCCTGACGGAACCTCCATGAAGCCTTTCTCCAGACCCAGCTCCCGGTAGCGGTTGAATTCTTCCGGCGTGACGTAACGCTCCACCGGCAGATGGTTCGGGGTCGGGCGCAGGTACTGGCCCAGGGTGAGGATATCGACACCGATGGCGCGCAGGTCGTCCATGGTTTCCAGGATTTCCTCTTCGGTCTCGCCCAGGCCCAGCATCAGGCTGGTCTTGGTGAGCACGTCGGGCCGGTGTTTCTTGGCGTGGGCCAGCACGCTCAGGGTCTTTTCATAGCCGGCCCGGGGGTCCCTAACCCGGCTGGTCAGGCGCTTGACGGTCTCGACGTTCTGGGCAAAAACATCCAGCCCGGAATCCACCACCTTTTCCACATGGGGCATAACCGCGTCAAAATCCGGCGTCAGGGCTTCCACCGCCACTTCCGGCGTGCGTTCCTTGATCGCCGCTACGCAGGCGGCGTAGTGGCCGGCGCCACCATCGTCCAGGTCGTCCCGGTCCACCGAGGTAAGCACGATGTAACGCAGCCCCATCAGTTCCACCGACTTGGCGGTGTTTTCCGGCTCCTCGTGATCGAGCCAGCCCTTGGGGTTGCCGGTGTCGACCGCACAGAACTTGCAGGCCCGGGTGCACACGGAACCCATCACCATGATGGTGGCGGTGCCGGCGGCCCAGCATTCCCCGATGTTGGGGCAATGGGATTCCTGGCACACGGTGCTCAGCCGATGCTCGCTGACGTTCTTGCGCACCGCCTCATAGCGCTCGCCGCCGGGCATCTTGGCCCGTAACCATCGGGGCTTGCGCTCCACCGGTTTGGATTCCGAAGCTCCGTTGGCGCTGCGCTTGATGCCATCCTTGATGGCAGAAAAGCCGTGCTCGTTACGGAATTTGGAACCACTGGTGATGCGGGGTTTTGCGCTGTCGCTCATTGCAACGGGACTCTTTTCGGGACATTAGAAAAATATAGCTTGCCGGACATTCAAGGTTAATGTTCGACAGGTCCAGTTACAAGGCAGGTAAGGGCAATCACGGGGGTGCCGGGCACGACATTGGTCGTACCCGGCGGG
>JBPEXK010000117.1:0-4558 GCA_052031745.1 Marinobacter sp.
AGGTTCAGGTTCCGAGTCCCGCGGTATGCGGGCACCCCAGCCAGGCGCCCTCGCCGGTGTCGATTTCCGTCGGGGCAAAGACGGGGAAGGCCGGGTTGTGGTCGATCTGGGCAGCGAAAGCACGCAGGTCGATATGTCTGAGCTGGGTGGCAAGATTCGTCTGACCATGTCCGGCATCACGGTACCGGAAAACCTCCGCCGTCGTCTCGACGTCACCGACTTCGCAACGCCGGTCAACCGAATTGATACCTTCGTACAGGACGGCAACGCCGTGGTCGAAATTCGTCCGGAAGGCAATTACGACTACATCGCTTACCAGTCCGGCAGCGAGTTCACGGTGAGCGTGGAAAAGCTCACCGAAGAAGAAGCCGAAGCCCGTCGTGAAGAGAAGTTCCCGTACACCGGTGAGAAGCTGTCCCTGAACTTCCAGGACATTGAGGTGCGTTCGGTACTTCAGCTGATTGCAGATTTTACCGGTCTGAACCTGGTTGCCAGTGATACTGTTGGCGGCAGCATTACGCTGCGCCTGCAAAACGTGCCTTGGGACCAGGCGCTGGACCTGATCCTGAAGACCAAAGGTCTCGACAAGCGGCAGATCGGCAATGTTCTGCTGGTGGCGCCAGCGGACGAAATTGCGGCCCGGGAAAAGCTCGAGCTTGAGACCACCAAGCAAATCGCCGAACTGGCGCCGGTTCGACTGGATATCATCCAGGTCAACTACGCCAAGGCTGCTGACGTTGTGGCTCTGATCGAAGCCGACAAGGAGCTGATTTCCGATCGTGGTTTCGTGTCCTCCGACGTCCGGACCAACACCATCAGCGTGCGCGAGACGGCCGAGAAGCTTGAAGAAATTCGTCGTCTGGTGTCCACGTGGGATGTGCCCGTGCGTCAGGTATCCATTGAAGCCCGGATTGTTCGTGCCCAGACCAACGTGGCGGAAAATCTGGGTATTCGCTGGGGCGGTGCCGCCTACAACGTGAGCGGCGACAATGTGTTCTCCGTTGGTGGCTCCCAGGGCGCGGTCGAAGAAGCCCGCCAGGCGGCTAATGGCACCAACAATACCATCACATTCCCGGGCGCGCTTGCGGTGGATCTGGGTGTGACGGGTGAGGGCGCTTCGTCCTTCGCGATTGGCTGGGGCAGCGATGACTTCCTGGTGGATCTGGAGCTGTCGGCCCTGGAAAGCGATGGTCAGGCCGAGGTGGTCTCTCAGCCGCGGGTCGTTACCGCTGATCGTCAGACTGCGTCGATCAAGTCGGGTGAGGAAATTCCTTACCAGGAAGCCTCGTCCAGCGGTGCCACGTCTGTTTCCTTCAAGGAGGCCGTGCTGTCACTGGAAGTGACGCCGCAGATCACCCCGGATGACAAGATCATCATGGATCTGGTGGTGAACCAGGACTCCCGTGGCGAAGTAACCGCGGGCATCCCCTCCATCAACACCAACGAGGTAACCACTCAGGTACTGGTGGGTAACGGTGAGACGGTCGTTCTGGGCGGGATTTTCCAGTCTGAGGTGGCGACACAAACCACCAAGACGCCGTTCCTGGGCGACATTCCCTACCTGGGGCGTCTGTTCAAGCGTACCGAACACATCGACGAGCGCAGTGAGTTGTTGATCTTCATCACGCCGAAAATTGTGAAAAGCGACCTGATTCGGTAACGGGACTGAAAATGAAAAAAGCCGCCGCTAACACCGGCGGCTTTTTTGTGCCTTCCGCAATCAGGGTTTTGGCCCGGAAACTTATGGAATCCCGGGGCCTGTGATATTCTCACCCGCCTGAACACTATCGAGCGGAAGTTATGTCTTTGCCCAAACGCGTTGTCCTGGTGGGTCCTATGGGGGCTGGAAAAAGTACAATTGGCCGCATGCTCGCCAAGGAGCTGGGCTACCAGTTTCTGGATTCCGACCGGATCATCGAGGAGCGCTGTGGCGCCAATATTCCGTGGATATTCGACGTGGAGGGTGAGGATGGTTTTCGCCAGCGCGAGACCGCCATGCTTGACGAACTGTCGCTCAAGCACAATACGGTGCTGGCCACGGGCGGCGGCGCGATCATGCGTCCGGAGAATCACCGGCTGCTGAAGCAGGACGCGCTGGTGGTCTACCTGAAAACGTCCATTGACCAGCAGGTCGAGCGCACCCGCAAGGATCGCAACCGGCCGCTGTTGCAGAACGACGACCCGGAGGCGGTATTGCGCAAGCTGTTCGCCATTCGCGATCCCCTTTACACCCAGTTGGCGGACATCATCATGCACACGGATCGCAAGAGTCCGCGCCTGGTGGTTCGGCAATTGGTTAATCGGATGAATCCCAAAACGCCTCGACACAAGCGGCAAATCAGGAAGGAAGGGCGAAATCATGTCTGAGATTCTTCACGAGCTCACGGTGCAGCTGGGGGAGCGTAGCTACCCCATCGTGATCGGCCAGGGACTGCTGGGTGAGTTCGATCTCAGCCCCTATGTCCAGGGCTCTCAGGTAATGATTGTCACCAACGACACCGTGGCGCCGCTTTACCTGGATCGGGCCAGGGCCTGTTTTCCGGGCAAAACGGTGGATGCCGTGGTGCTGCCCGACGGTGAACGGTACAAGGATTGGCAAACCCTGAACCGGATTTTCGACGGATTGCTGGAACGCCGCCACAGTCGCAAGACCACGTTGGTGGCGCTGGGCGGCGGGGTGGTCGGTGATATGGCCGGGTTTGCCGCAGCCTGTTATCAGCGGGGTGTGCCGTTTATCCAGATTCCGACAACCTTGCTGTCCCAGGTGGATTCCTCCGTTGGCGGTAAGACCGGCATCAATCACCCCCTTGGCAAGAACATGATCGGGGCGTTCCATCAGCCCCAGGCCGTGCTGATCGATACCGATAGCCTGAACTCATTGCCGCCGCGGGAAGTGTCTGCCGGGCTGGCGGAAGTCATCAAGTACGGACTCATTCGCGATACCAGGTTTCTGGCCTGGCTCGAGCAGGCGATGGGCCGCCTCATCAACCTCGAGGCGGACGCCCTGGCGGAAGCGATTTTTCGCTCCTGTGCCTGTAAGGCCGACGTGGTGGCGCAGGACGAGCGTGAGGGCGGGCTGCGCGCCATCCTGAATCTCGGGCATACCTTCGGTCATGCCATCGAAACGTTCGCCGGTTATGGCAACTGGCTCCATGGCGAAGCCGTAGGCACCGGCATGATCATGGCGGCGGATCTGTCGGCCCGAGAGGGCATGATCAGTCGGGAGGATTACGATCAGGCGGTCGCTCTGATCAAGCGGGCGGGGTTGCCGGAATTGCCGCCGGCCGAGATGACCCCAGAGGATTTCATGACCCTGATGTCGGTGGACAAGAAGAATGTAGATGGTCGGTTACGACTGGTGCTTCTTAACGGCATTGGTCACGCGTTCGTCACCGGTGACGCCGGTGCCGAGAATCTTGCCGCCACGCTGGCAGGCTTCTGTCGCGCCAGCTAGGCCGGCGCCAGGCGAGGCGGTAATTAAAGACAGGTGCGGGAAGTGACGGAAGAAAGCTTGAACAGTCTGGATGGCGGTGGGTTGTTCCCCCGATTGCAGCAGCGATACGGGTTTCGGGCCAATCCCCTGGAGATGGATGCTCCCTTCTTTCCGGATGCGATGCGCCATCATGCCCTGGAGACGCTTCGTCATTTGAGTGGCTTTGGCGACATGGCCTTGCTGCTGACCGGAGCGCCCGGCTCCGGAAAAACCCGCCTGCTGGCCGAGCTGGTGCGCAGCGAGTCGGCGCGGCTGGACTTTCATTCCCTGCCGATAGCCGCGCTGGCCAGTGCCAAGGCGCTGGCCGGAGCCCTGAAAACCATTGCGCCCTCGGCGTTTCGAGCGGACTTGGGCGCCCGGGAGGCTGTGTACGGCTTTTTTCGCTGGTCCGAGGCCCGGGCGCGCAAGGGCCAGCGCATGGTGCTCGTGCTCGATGACGCGGACCGCGCACCGACCGAAACCCTGAAACTCCTTCTCGACGCTTTCCTCGGAGCTGAGCGTGGCGTGGCGGCAGTGCCAGTCATGACCGGCGGAGATGATCTGGTTGAACGCCTGGGCCTGGACCCGGTGTCGGCCAGTGTGCACCAGATTCACCTGCGGCCCCTGACCCGTGAGGAAGTGGTCGCATACCTGGAACCGCGCGTCCATTCAGCCGGTGGCAAAGCCGCCGAGTTGTTGACTCCGAGTCAAGTGGGCAAGATCCATGCGATGAGCCAGGGCAGTTTCGGGCGCCTGAAACGGGTCACCCCGGGTATTTGGCTGGATATGGTGACCTCGGCCCCCGGTACCGGGACTCGGCGCATCCCGGCGGTGCGCAAACTGGTTTGGCCGTCGCTGGCGTTGGTCATTCTGGCCGGATCCTGGTGGTTCGTGTCCAAGCAATACGACGATTCCATGGCCGAGTCCGGCGGCCGGGAGGAGTCGCCCGAGCGCATTCGCAAGAGCATTACCATCGGGCCGGACTCGCCGGACGCTGGTGAGGCCGCTGTGACTCCGGAGCCCAGCCAGGCCTTGGCCATGAACGACCCCGCGGTCGACACTCGTCCTGAGCCTGAGCCTGAGCCT